>JALSGW010000218.1 GCA_026982585.1 Alphaproteobacteria bacterium
CGATCGAAGGGCTTTTCAGCGCTTCAATGGCGCTAAGCCCGCGCCAAGAGCCCGAGAGCGCCTTCCCGTCGATGGCGAGGGCGCGCAGCTCCCGTGCCCGCGCCCGGCTGCGCCGACAGACCATGCCAGCCCCCGGCAACCGCCGGCTCAAACGGGGCGGTTGCAGGCTTCCGCTGCCTGCGGGCGTCAGCGCTCCGGAAGCCCGAGCAGATCCTCCGCTTCGGGGGCGGGCGGTGTCTGGTTCTCCTGCCGAGGCTCTGCCTGGCGTTTTTCCTTGGGACGGTCGAGATTGAGGAGCACCAGCGAGATCCGCCGGTTGCGGGCGTCGTAGGGGTCTTCCGGGATGAGCGGTTCGGTGTCGGCCTTGCCCACCACCTCGGCGATGCGCCCGGGCTGGATGCCGAGTTCCAGGAGCACCTTGCGCACGGCATTGGCCCGGTCGGCCGAGAGCCGCCAGTTGTCGTAACCGGATCCGGGGGCGAAGGGGCGGGCGTCCGTGTGGCCGCGGATCGAGAGCTTGTTGGGAAGGTCGCGAATGGCCTTGGCCACCACCTCGAGCAGCTTGCGGGTGGTGGGATACATCTCGGCGCTGCCGGAGGGGAACATGGCCGATCGTTCGTGATCGATGAGCTGGATGCGCAGGCCCTCCGGGGTGCGGTCGATCTTGATGTGTTCCTTGAATCCCCGCAGCTCCGCCGACGCCTCGAGCGCCTCCTCGATGGCCGCCTTGGCCTGCTGGAAACGGAGCTCCTCGAGCCGCTCCCGCGCCTCCGCGAGCGCCTCCTCGTCGAGCGCGGCGGCATCGACGTCCTCGCCGTCCGCCCCGGACAGATCCAGCTCGAAGGCGAGCTCCTCGTCCTCCTCCTGCATGGGCACGGAAACCTGCATCTCGAAGGGGGTGATGGTCTGGGGCTGCATGGGCTCGAACGGTGTGACGGTCACACCGTCGAGCAGGCCGCCCACCCCGCCCGGCTCGCCGCGGTTGACGTAGGCGTCGCTGAAGAACTCGGCGAGCCCCTTGAGGGTCTCGTCGGAGGCGGTGGCGAGCAGCCACAACAGCAGGAAGAAGGCCATCATGGCGGTCACGAAGTCGGCATAGGCCACCTTCCACGCGCCGCCGTGGTGGCCGTGCCCGCCCTCGTCGATGATCTTGCGGATGATGACCGGTTTGGACGCCTCGTTGGCCATGGCACCTCAGGCCGCAAGCGGATCCGCGGGCAGACTGTTGAGATGTTCGTCGAGCTCCTGGAAGCTCGGCTGCAGCTCGCTCGGCACGTTGCCGCGGGCGATCTCCACCGCCACCGGCGCCGAATGGCCCTGGAGGTAGGCCACCAGACAATCCCGGATGATGAAGTAGAACTGGTGGTCCTGCTCGTAGATCTGGTTGAGCCGCGCCGCCATCGGACCGACGAATCCATAGGCGAGAAACACGCCGAGAAACGTCCCCACCAAAGCGCCGCCGATCATGCCGCCCAGGATCTCCACCGGCTGGTCGATGGAGGACATGGTTTTGATCACCCCCAGCACCGCGGCCACGATGCCGAGCGCCGGCAGACCGTCGGCCATGTGCTGGAGCGCCGCCGCGCGGGCATGGGTTTCGGCGTGGTGTTTCTTCAACTGGCGCTGGATACAGTCCTCCACCTGATAGGGATCGTCCATGCTCATGGTCATCATGCGCAGGGTGTCGGCGAGCAGGTCGAGCGCGAAATGGTCGTGTTGGATCTTCGGGTACTTGCCGAACAGCGTGCTCTCATGCGGCTTTTCCACGTGAGGCTCGAGCACCAGCACGCCCCGGGTCTTGAGCAGCTTGATGATCATGAACATGAGGGAGAGGAGATCCCGATAATCGTCCTTGTTCCATTTCGGTCCGGAGAAAATGTATTTGATGTCCGAGGCCACGCCCTTGAGCACGCTCGGTCCGTTGGAGATCAGAAAGGCGCCCACCGCGGCACCGCCGATCATCATGAGCTCGAAGGGGGCGGCCTTGATGATGACGCCGAACTTGCCTCCGGCCAGCATGTAGCCGCCGAAGACCATGGCGAACACCACGACGATGCCGATGATGGCGAACATACGGTCCCCGTGCCCTGATGCGCGCATCCCCCATAACCGCCCGGGATTACGGAACGGTTAACGCCGCCTGGACGGTGTGAGCGGGGCTTGTCGGCTTGCCGCGCGGAGCGGACGGCTCGGGTGCAGGATGCCGGGGCGGCAGCACCGGTGACGCCTTTTGGGAACATGTTTCAAACGATCGGCACGCATCCCGCCCCGTCGCCGCAGCATGTTCCGTGTCGGGTTCGGGACGGATGGCGCGCATGCGCGTGCCGCAAGCCGTCCGCGCGCCGCCCTCGTCCTGTGCTGCTGGTCTTTCGGGTGGTGGGCGCTGGTGGGATCGAACCACCGACCCCCGCCGTGTGAAGACGGTGCTCTACCGCTGAGCTAAGCGCCCACACGGCGCCAATTAGGCGAGCTCGCGGGGCTTGACAAGAGCCGTCGCCGGCCGCCTTGTGCGGGCCGGCGCGGGCTCAGCCTGCCCGGTCGGGGCGCGTTGACAAGCCGGCTGAGCGCGCCTAGGGCTTGTGCGCTGCACAAGCGCCCACCCCCGGTGCGGCGGCGGGCGGCAAGCGGAGACAGGTGGGCCTGGAGGCGATGAAAATCCTGATCCCCATCAAACGCGTGG
>JALSGW010000219.1 GCA_026982585.1 Alphaproteobacteria bacterium
CCGGGCGGCGGTGCGCGGCGGGTCCGGATGGCGCTTTCATCCCGCGGTGGCGAGCCTCGGCACGAGGCCGGCGGTGGGGGGAGGGGACTTCCGCATCGAGGTGCACCTCCTCGATGCCAACCCCGATCTCTACGGAAAGAGGCTCCGGGTGGTCTTTCTCGACCGGATCCGGGAGGAGCGGGACTTCCCCTCTCTTGAATCGCTCACACGGCAGATGGCGGAGGACTGCAGGCGCGCGCGGACCTATTTCGGGCTCTTGGGCGCGCGAGGTTGACGGGGCGAGGCATGGCCAAGGACTATCGCGACACCGTTTTTCTTCCCAAGACCGCCTTTCCCATGCGGGCCCGGCTGCCCGAACGGGAGCCGCAGCTGGTCGCGCGCTGGGAGCGCATTCAGCTCTATCGGCGGCTGCGGGAGGCGGCTCGCGGGCGGCCCAAATTCATCCTCCACGACGGCCCGCCCTATGCCAACGGCCATCTCCACATGGGCACCGCCCTCAACAAGATCCTCAAGGACATCATCAACCGCAGCCGCCAGATGCTGGGCTTCGATGCGGTGTTCGTGCCCGGCTGGGACTGCCACGGGCTGCCCATCGAGTGGCAGGTGGAGCAGGAATACCGGCGCCGCGGCCTGGACAAGGATTCCATCCCGGTGGTCGCGTTCCGCGCCGAATGCCGGGCCTTCGCCGCCAAGTGGATCGAAATCCAGAAGGAGGAATTCCGGCGCCTCGGCGTGGTCGGCGACTGGGATCACCCCTATACCACCATGGCCTTCGACGCCGAGGCCGCCATCTACCGGGAGCTCGTCAAGTTCCTCGAACAGGGTGCGCTCTATCGCGGCAAGAAGTCGGTGATGTGGTCGGTGGTCGAGAAGACCGCGCTGGCCGAGGCGGAGGTGGAATACCACGACATCACATCGCCCGCCATCTGGGTGCGCTTCCCGGTGCAACGGCCCTCCCGGCCGGAGCTCGCGGACGCCTCGGTGGTGATCTGGACCACCACCCCCTGGACCATTCCCGGCAACCGTGCGGTGGCCTACGGTTCTGAGATCGCCTATGCGGTGGTGGAAGTGACCGAGGTGGCGCCGGAAAGCCGCGCCCGGCCGGGCGAGCGGCTGGTGGTGGCCGAGAGTCTGAAGGAGCGGGTCCGGGAGGCCGCCGGCATCACCGGCCTTCGCACCGTCGCCCGGCTGTCGGGGAGCGCGTTCGCAGGCACGCAGCTCCGCCACCCGCTCGCCGGGCTCGAAGGCGGCTACCGGTTCGCGGTGCCGATGCTGCCGGCGGGGTTCGTCTCCGAGGAAGAGGGCAGCGGTCTCGTGCACATCGCGCCCTCCCACGGCGCCGAGGATTTCGAGCTCGGCCAGCGCTTCGATCTCGAGGTGCCGGAGACGGTGGCGGAGGACGGGCGGTACACCGAGGCCGCGCCCGGGTTCGTCGGGGTGCACGTGTTCGAGGCCCACGAGCCGGTGATCCGGGCGCTCGAGGCGCGCGGGCGGCTGCTCGCCCAACGACCGCACCGCCACAGCTATCCGCACAGCTGGCGGTCCAAGGCCCCGGTCATCTTCCGCGCCACCGACCAGTGGTTCATCCCCATGGACGGCCCAAACGGACTCAGGGCCAAGGCGCTCGCCGCCATCGACGCCACCCGCTGGATCCCGGAGCGGGGCCGCAACCGCATCCGCGCCATGGTGGAGAGCCGTCCCGACTGGTGCATCTCCCGGCAGCGCGCCTGGGGGGTGCCGATCGCCCTCTTCGTCCACCGCGAGAGCGGCGAGGTGCTGAAGGATCCGGAGGTGCTCAACCGCATCGCCCGCGCCTTCGAGGAGGAGGGCGCCGACGCCTGGTGGACCCGCGATCCGCAGGAGTTCCTGGGCCCCCGTTACCGGGCCGAGGATTTCGTGCGGGTCGAGGACATCCTCGACGTGTGGTTCGATTCCGGCTCCACCCACGCCATCGTGCTGGAGCGCCGCCCGGAGCTCGCCTGGCCCGCCTCCCTCTACCTGGAGGGCTCGGATCAGCACCGGGGCTGGTTCCAGAGCTCGCTGCTCGAGGCCTGCGGCACCCGCGGCCGGGCGCCCTACGAGGCGGTGCTCACCCACGGCTTCGTGGTCGACGCCGAGGGGCGCAAGATGGCCAAGTCGCTCGGCAACGTCATCACCCCCCAGGAGCTCATGACCACCTACGGCGCCGACATCCTCCGCTTGTGGGTGGTGAGCGTGGACTATGCCGAGGACATGCGCATCGGCCGCGAGATCCTCGAGGGCCAGGCGGACGCCTATCGCCGCCTGCGCAACACCCTGCGCTACATCCTCGGCAACCTGCGCGACTTCCGGGAGGAGGAGCGGGTGGATGCGGCGCAGATGCCGGAGCTGGAGCGGTGGGTGCTGCATCGGCTGACGGAGCTGGATGCACTGCTGCGGCGCTCGGTGGAATCCTACGATTTCCAGCGCTTCTACGCCGCGCTTCATCACTTCTGCGCGGTCGACCTCTCCGCCTTCTATTTCGACGTCCGCAAGGATTCCCTCTATTGCGATGACCCCGAGGCGCTGCGCCGGCGGGCCTGCCGCACCGTGCTCGACCAGCTGTTCCACTGTCTGGTGCGCTGGCTTGCGCCGGTTCTGGTGTTCACCGCCGAGGAGGCCTGGCTGTGCCGCTATCCCTCGCAGGAACAGGAAGGGGGGAGCGTGCACCTGGAGCGGTTCCCGGAGCTGCCGGAGTCCTGGCGGGATCCCGAGCTGGCTGGGCGGTGGGAGCGCATCCGCCGTATTCGCCGGGTGGTGACCGGGGCGCTCGAGGTGGCCCGCAAGGAGCGGCGCATCGGCTCGAGCCTGGAGGCCCGGCCGGTGGTCTATCTGGGCGCGGAGGACCGGGCGCTGGTGGAGCCGGTGGATCTCGCCGAGCTCGCGATCACGAGCGGGATCGTGTACGGCTCCGGTGAGCCGCCAGCGGAGGCGTTCCGGCTCGAGGAGGTGCCCGGGGTGGCGGTGGTGTCCGCTCTTGCGTCTGGGCGCAAGTGCGCGCGCTGCTGGCGCATCCTGGAGGAGGTGGACGAGCAGAGCGAGCTGTGCCGGCGGTGCCGGGATGTGGTGGCGAAGACGGCGGCGTGAGGCCATGATGCATCGTCTCCCCCACGGCTGGGGCCTGATGTTCGCGGTGGCGGTGTTCGCCGTCGACCGTTCGACCAAGCTGCTCGCCCTGTGGAACCTGGATCCGGAGCGTCCGCTCGCGCTGCTGCCCTTCCTCAACCTGGTGCTGGTGGCCAATCCGGGGGTGAGCTTCGGGCTGTTCTCGGGGCTCGGGCGGCTCGCGCCGTGGGTGCTGGTGGCCGCCATCCTGGCGGTCTGCCTGGTGCTGGTGTGGTGGTTGATCCAGGAGCAACGGCCGCTCGCCCGGCTCGCGCTGTGGGCGATTTTGGGCGGTGCGGCGGGCAATCTGTTCGACCGGCTGCGCTACGGGGCGGTGATCGACTTCCTCGATCTCTATGTGGGCCGTTATCATTGGCCCACCTTCAACCTCGCCGATGTGGCGGTGGTGGGGGGCGCGGCGGCGCTGCTGGTGGACAGTTTCCGGGCCCGGCCGCGGGCCGTGAAGTCGGGAGGAGAGGGAGGATGAGGCGAGGGAGCTGGCTGCGATTGGGCGCGCTGTCGCTGGTTTTGGTGCTGGCCGCCTGCGGGAGCCGGACCGTGCAGGAGACCTTGGGCCTCTCCCGCCGGGTGCCGGACGAGTTCCAGGTGGTGCGGCAGCCGCCCTTGGTGGTGCCGCCCGAGCTGCGCGGCGCCGAGCTGCCGCCGCCGGATCCGCAGGCGGCGGGTCCGATGGGCGACGTGCGGGCCCAGGCGCGGGCGGTGCTGCTCGGGGAAGGAAAGGCGGCGTCCGGGCCGCTCAGCCCCGGCGAACGGGCGCTGCTCGAGGCGATCCGGGTGGCGCCGCTTCCCGACATCCGGCGCCGGCTGGTGGCGGAGAACGAGGAGCTGGTTGAACTCAGCGAAGACCGCTTCCTCATGATCCTCGATTTCCAGCGCGATCAGTTCCGGCCCAAGGGCACGCCCCTCGACCCCTATGCCGAGGCCAAGCGTCTTGAAGCGGAGGGAAGGGTGCGTCATGTGGTGACCATCCGGCGTCGCAGCGAGCCGCTCGCGCCGGAGGAGGCCAGGTAGGGAGACAGCGGCGCATGGCCCCTCGCCAAGGGACACCGGCCGAGACCAGCGGTCTCTTCCGGCCCACCACCTTCACCCTCGACAACGGCATGGAGGTGGTGGTGGTGGAAAACCACCGCGCTCCGGTGGTGAGCCACTGGGTGTGGTACAAGGTCGGCACCGCCGACAGCCCGCCCGGCAAGTCGGGCCTGCCCCATTATCTCGAACATTTGATGTTCCGGGGCACCGAGCGCATCCCGCCGGGGGAGTTCTCCAAGATCGTGGCCCGGCTCGGCGGCACCGACAACGCCATGACCAGCTACGATTTCACCGCCTATTTCCAGAACATCGCCCGCGACCGGCTGGCCACGGTGATGGAGATGGAAGCGGACCGGATGGTCAATCTCCGCATCACCGAGGACATCGCCCGCACCGAGCGCGACGTCATCATCGAGGAGCGGCGCCAGCGCATCGACAACGAACCGGCGGCGCTGTTGAGCGAGCGGCTCGCGGCGGTGCAGTACCTCAACCACCCCTACCGGCTCCCGGTGATCGGCTGGCTGCACGAGATCGAGAGCTTCACCCGCGACGACGCGCTGGCCTTCTATCGGCGCTGGTATGCGCCCAACAATGCGGTACTGGTGGTGGTGGGCGACATCACCGCGGACGAGCTCAGGCCGCTCGCCGAGGCCAGCTACGGGGCGATCGCGCCGCGTCCGGTGCCGGAGCGGCGGCGGGTGCGGGAGCCGGAACAGCAGGCGACCCGGACGGTGGAGCTGCGCGATTCGCGGGTGCGGCAGCCGAGCGTGACCCTGTCCTGGCTGGCGCCCAACTACCGCAGCGACGACGGCGGGCGGGCTGATGCCCTCGAGGTGGCGGCGGAGCTGTTCGGATCCGGCACCACCAGCCGGCTCTACCGGGCGCTGGTGGTGGAGCAGGGGGTGGCGGCCGGGGCCGGCGCCGGCTACCGCGGCACCAGCCTCGACCCCACCACCTTCCGCGCCTACGCCTCCCCGCGGCCGGGCAAGACCCTCGCCGAGGTGGAGGAGGCGCTGTTCGCGGAGGTGGCGCGTCTTCGGGACGAGGGGCCGAGCGAGGAGGAGGTGGCGCGGGTGCGGCGGCGGATGCTGGCCGAGGCCACCTATGCCCGCGATTCCCTCTATCTCGCGGCGCGGGTGTTCGGCGCCGCGCTCACCGCGGGACAGACGGTGGAGGATGTGGAATCCTGGCCCGAGCGCATCGCCCGTGTGAGCGCCCGTGCGGTGCACGAGGCGGTGCGCGAGGTGTTGCGGCCCGAGACCCTGGTGATCGGTCGGCTGTTGCCCCAGGACGGCGAGGATCGGTCGTGATCGCAGCCCGGCTCTCCCGTCGCGCCTTTCTCGGATCCCTGATTGGAGCACCGCTCGTGACACTGCTCTCGACCCCGGCCAAGGCGCAGGGACGCGTGGAGGAGGTGATCACATCGCGCGGCGTGCGCGCCCTGCTCCTGCGCGAACCCACGCTGCCCTTCATCTCCCTGTCCTTCCAGTTCGAGGCGGGCGCGGCCCAGGATCCCGAGGGCCGAGAAGGGCTCGCCCACATGCTCTCGGGGCTGCTGGACGAGGGGGCCGGTCCCTACGACAGCGAGGCCTTCCGTCGGGCGCTCGAGGACAACGCCATCCGCCTCTCCTTCGACGCCGACCGCGACACCTTCTCGGGCGAGCTCAAGACCCTCAACGACACCCGCGCGCTCGCCTTCGAACTGCTGGCGCTGGCCCTCAACCAGCCGCGCTTCGACGAGGAGCCCACCGAGCGCATCCGCCAACAGCTGCTCGCCGATCTCAGGCGGCGGGAGACCGACCCCAACTACCGGGCGGCCCGGCAGTGGTTCGCCCACGCCTTCGCCGGCCATCCCTATGCCCGCCCGACCCGCGGTACGCCGGAGAGCCTGGCGAGGATCGAGGTGGAGGACCTGCGCGCCTATCAGAGCCGCAAGCTCGCGCGTGCCAACCTCCACATCGGGGTGGCGGGCGACATCACCGCCGAGGAGCTCGTGCCGCTGCTCGACCAGGCGTTCGGTCCGCTCATCGAAGAGCCGGAGCTTGCGCCGGTGGTGGAGACCCAGCCGCGCACCGGCGGGCTGTTGCTCGAGCGCATGCCGATCCCCCAGTCGGTGGTGACCTTCGGCCACGGCGGCATCGACCGGCAGGATCCGGACTATTACGCCGCCTATGTGGTCAATTACGTCCTCGGCGGCGGCGGCTTCAGCTCCCGGCTCACCGAGGAGATCCGCGAGAAGCGGGGACTCGCCTACGGGGTCTACACCTATCTCTACGACGCCCGCCGCGCTCCGCTCTGGCTCGGCGGGGTGGCGACCCGCAACGACCAGGTGCGCCGCAGCATCGAGCTGGTCGAGAGCGAGGTGGCCCGCATCGCCCGCGAGGGCATCGCCGCCCGGGAGCTCGAGGACGCCAAGACCTATCTCACCGGCTCCTTCCCGCTGCGGCTCACCAGCAACGACCGGGTGGCGCGGATGCTCGCCGCCATTTCGCTGCAGCGGCTCGGGCGGGATTATCTGGAGCGGCGCAACAGCTACATCGAGGCGGTGAGCCTCGAGGACGCCAACCGGGTCGCCCGGCGTCTGTTCGACGAGCCCATCCTCTTCAGCGTCGTCGGCGATCCCGAAGGGCTGGAGGCGCAACCCGGCTGATGTGCGCGATCCGGCGCCTGCCCGAGGTGGTGGCCTGCCGCATCGCCGCGGGCGAGGTGGTGGAGCGGCCGGCCTCGGTGGTGAAGGAGCTGATCGAAAACGCCCTCGACGCCGGTGCGAGGCGGATCGCCGTCGCCCTCGCCCAGGGCGGCATCGGACGGATCGCGGTGGAGGACGACGGCTGCGGCATCGAGCCCGAGGATCTGCCGCTGGCGCTCGCGCGCCATGCCACCTCCAAACTGGTCGACGACGATCTCCTGCGCATCGCCACCCTGGGCTTTCGGGGCGAGGCGCTCGCCGCCATCGCGGCGGCCGCCCGGATCGCGGTGACCAGCCGTCCGAGGGGCGCTTCCTGCGCCTTCCGCATCGAGGCTGCGGCGGGACGGATTGGCGAGGTGGAGCCGGTCGCGGCACCCGAGGGCACGCGGGTCGAGGTGCGCGATCTGTTCCTGCACCTGCCGGCCAGGCGGAAGTTCCTGAAGGGGCCGCGCACCGAGGGCCAGGCGGCGGTCTTGGCGGTCAAGCGTTTTCTTCCGGCCTGGCCGGAGGTGGCGTTCCGCCTGGAGGTGGAGGGGGCGGTGCGCTTCGATCTCGAATCCGTCGCCGATCCCTGCGACCCCGCGCGCCTCGTGCCGCTCTTCGGCGAGGAGGCGGCGGCGGCCATGGTGCCGGTGGAGGAGGAGCGGGACGGTCTGCGGCTTGTGGGCCGGATCGGCCTTCCCACCCTCAACCGGCCGCACGCCGGGGCGCAGCAGCTGTACGTCAACCGCAGGCCGGTCCAGGACCGGCTGCTCAAGGGCGCGCTCAAGGCGGCCTACGGCGATCTCTTGCCCAAAGACCGCCATCCGCTCGCCCTGTTGATGCTCGAACTCCCCTTCGAGGAGGTGGACGTCAACGTCCATCCCCAGAAGAGCGAGGTGCGCTTTCGGGACGGGCAGAGGGTGCGCGGCTTTCTCGTCGCCGCCCTGCGCAAGGCGCTGCCCTCTCGCGCGCGGGTGAGCGTCCAGCAGCTCGCGCCTGCGGCCTTCGCCAGTGCCCCGGGGTCCCACAAGGGGGATTGGCCCCGGCCGCGGGAGCCGGCCGCCGCGGCCCCGCCGGCCGGTCTGTTCGAGGCGGCATCCGGCTTCGCCGGCAGGGATGCGGATCCGCCATTGGAGGAACCGTCTCCGGGCCCGCTCGGGCGGCCGCGGGCGCTGCTCTTCGACACCTACATCCTGGCCGAGGCCGAGGACGGGGTGGTGCTGGTGGACCAGCACGCCGCCCACGAGCGCATCGTCTACGAACGGCTCAAGGCGGAGCTCTCTGCCGGAGGCGTGGCGCGGCAGGCGCTGCTCCTGCCGGTGGTGGTGGAGCTGGAGGCGGATCGGGCGGAGGCGCTGCTCGAAGCGCGGGACGAACTCGGGCGGCTCGGGCTTTTGGTGGACGCCTTCGGAGACGGTGCGGTGGTGGTGCGGGAGGTGCCGCTTCTTTTGGCCGGGGCCGGGGTGGCGTGGCGCGAGCTTGTGGAGGCGCTCGCCGAGGAGCTGGCCGCCCACGGCCGGGCCCGATCATTGGAGGCGCGGCTGCACGCCGTCTTGTCGACCCTCGCCTGCCACGGCAGCGTGCGCGCCGGCCGGAGACTGTCGCTCGCGGAGATGAACGCGCTGTTGCGCCTGATCGAGCAGACGCCCGGCGCCGGCCAGTGCAACCACGGCCGACCCACCTATGTCACGTTGAAAAAGCGGGATCTCGAACGCATGTTTGGGCGCAGGTGAGGTCGGCCCGGATCCCGGCAAGCTGTGGGGGTGGAGACCAATGACCTATGTGGTCACGGAAGCCTGCATTCGCTGCAAGTACATGGACTGCGTCGAGGTGTGCCCGGTGGACTGTTTCTACGAGGGCGCGGTGATGCTGGTCATCAATCCGGACGAATGCATCGACTGCGGCGTGTGCGAGCCCGAATGTCCGGCCGAGGCGATCCTCCCCGACACCGAGCCGGAAGCGGAGAAGTGGCTCGAGCTCAATCGCAAGTACAGCGAGATCTGGCCGAATATCACCCGCAAGGGCACACCGCCCCCCGACGCCGACCAGTGGAAGGGGGTTCCGGACAAGTTCGCCAAACATTTCTCGCCCGAGCCCGGAAGCGGCGGCTGAGCGGCACGGGCGCGCGTGCGCTCACGAGAACGGGGGCCTTCCCCCTGCGCGAAGGCCCCCGTCCGTTCGGTTGTCGCCGCGCTCAGCGGGGCGCGACCGCCACCCAGAAGGGGAAGCCGGCGCTGTCCACCTCGGCCACCACCTTCTGCGCTTGGGTGTCGATGATCGCCACCTTGCCCGCCTTGGCCACCGCCACATAGGCGCGCTGGCCGTCGGGGGAGAAACGCACCCCGTGAGGGCCGTCGCCGACCGGGATCTCGGCCACCCGTTCCATGCGCGCCACGTCGATGACGTTGATGACATCGGCGCCGATGCCCGAGACATAGACGAAACGGCCGTCCGGGGAGGCGTCCACCGCGTGATGGCCCTTCGAGACCGGAATGTAGGCCACCACCTCCTCGCTCGCGAGATCGATCACCGCCACATCGTCCGAACCCTTGCGGGCCACGAACAGGTAACGGTCGTCCGGCGTGGCGGCCAGATTGTGCGGCATGCCGCGCTCATCGAGCGGGATCTCGCCCAGCACGGTGCCGTCGCTCCAGCGGATCTTGGAGATGCTCTTGGATTCGCCGTTGGTGATATAGGCGATGCCGGTGCTCTTGGCGAAGGCGATGTTGTGCGGCGCCATGCCCACCTTCGCCTCGGCCACGAGCTGCCATTCTCCGATCCGGAAGATGGAGATGCTGTTGGAGCCGGCACCTTCGTTCGCCACCAGCACGAACTTGCCGTCCGGGCTCACCTCCACCCCCTTGGGGCTCTCGCCGAGCGGCAGACGCGCCACCACGCTCTGGGTGCGGGTGTCCACCACCACGAGCTGCCGGTCCCCGGTGGCGGTGGCAAAGGCATAGCGGCCGTCCGGCGTGGCCGCCGAGTAGGTGGGTTTGGTGCCCACCTGGAGCCGGGCGAGCAGCTCGGCCCCGCGTCCGTCCACCACCGACATCTCGCCCGCATCGCGATTGGTCACGAACAGCCGCTCGCTGTCCGCCATCGCCCAGGCCGACCCGCCGCCGAGCGCGAGGAGGGCGGCGCCGACCAAGGCGAGACGCGCCTTCGATGCCGAATCACGCATCGCTCTACTCCCATTTGCTGTCACGCGATCCCGGGAATCCGCCGCACGGATCGGATTCCCGCCGGTGCTCTCCCGCGGGGGATTGCAGCAGGGAGGTCTAATATGCCTGCCTTGGATGTGAACCGGCGGATCGGTTGGATCGATGATTCGTGAACGCCGGAGCTAGGCGAGCCTTGCCGTCTCCTCCGGCATCAGGCCGAGCAGCCGCTTCAAGCCCTCGCGATTTGCGAGCATGTCCTCCAGCGTGTAGGCGTCGAGCGCCGCGAAGAAGGCCTCGAGCGCCTGCTCGAAGACGGGCTTGAACAGGCAGCCGTCCTTGATCCGGCAATGGCAGCTGTCGGCCATGAAACATTCCACCAGCGCGAGGTCCTTCTCGAGCTGGCGCACCAGCACTCCGATGCGCACTTCCGCCGGCCGGCGTCCCAGGGTGAGCCCGCCTCCCTTGCCGCGGGTGGTGGCCACATAGCCGAGACGGGCGAGATCGTTGACCACCTTCATCAGGTGGTTGCGGGAGATGCGGTAGGCGTCGCTGATCTCGCCGATGGTCACCCGGCGCCGTTCGCACAGGGCGAGATAGAGCAGCACCCGGAGCGCATAGTCGGTATATTGGGTGATTCGCATCCGCAACCGCGACTCCGTCCGGGGATCGCACCCATGATGGCAAGTTTCCGAGAAGGTGCAAGTTTTGCCGAAGCGCCCGCGGCTGCGCGTGGGCGCACACATGGGGGTGTGATGCGAAGGCCGGATCCGCATCCGTTCCGCACAGGGGTGCGGGGGTGCCGGATGGTGGGCGCGGCTGGGATCGAACCAGCGACCCCTACGATGTCAACGTAGTGCTCTCCCGCTGAGCTACGCGCCCAAGCGCGAGGGCAAATTAGGCGGGTGCGGGAGCCCTGGCAAGAGAAGGGGCGGCGCGTCGGTGCGCACGGGCGGCCGCTTGGCCGCGGAGCTCGCCGCCCTATCTCGCGCCGCGAGGGCTTCGGTGGGAAGCGGGTGGCATGGTGGAACGGGTGCTCATCGTCGACTTCGGGTCCCAATACACCCAGCTGATCGCGCGCCGGCTGCGGGAGCTTCGGGTCTACTGCGAGATCCACCCGCCGGAGCTCGAGGAAGGATTCCTGCGCGCCTTTGCCCCCAGGGCGGTGGTGCTCTCGGGCGGCCCCGCGAGCGTGGGGGAGGCTTCAAGCCCGCGGATCCCGGAGGCGGTGCTCGCGCTCGGGGTGCCGGTGCTCGGGATCTGCTACGGCATGCAGGCGCTCTGCGCCCAGCTCGGCGGCCGGGTGGCGCCGGCCCGGGCGCGCGAGTTCGGCCGTGCGGAAATCGAGCTGCTCGCGGAATCGCCGCTCTTCGACGGGCTCATGCGGGTGGGGGAGCGCGCTGTGGTGTGGATGAGCCACGGCGACGAGGTGGTGGAGCTGCCCGAGGGATTCGCGGTGGTGGCGGCGAGCGGTGCCGCGCCCATGGCGGCGGTGGCGGACGAACGGCGCCGCCTCTACGGTGTGCAGTTCCATCCCGAGGTGGTCCACACCGCGATCGGCAAGGGACTGCTCGAGAACTTCTGCCTGCGCATCGCTCGGCTGCGCGGCGACTGGTCCATGGCCGCCTTCCGCAGGCTTGCGGTCGAGCGCATCCGCGAGCGGGTGGGCGAGGGCCGGGTGTTGCTGGGGCTTTCGGGCGGGGTGGATTCGGCGGTCACCGCCCTGCTCGTGCACGAGGCGGTGGGCGAGCGCCTCACCTGCATGTTCGTGGACACGGGGTTGCTCAGGCTCGGCGAGGCGGAGGAGGTGGTGGGCCTGTTCCGCGAGCAGGTGGGTTTGCCGCTCGTGGCCGTGGACGCCCGCGCGCGCTTTCTCGCCCGGCTCGAAGGGGTGGTGGATCCCGAGGCCAAGCGCCGCATCATCGGCCACACCTTCGTGGAGGTGTTCGAGGAGGAATCCGAGAAGCTCGGACGCTTCGACTTCCTCGCCCAGGGCACCCTCTATCCCGATCTCATCGAGAGCCGCTCGGCCGGCGGCCCGAGCGCCACCATCAAGACCCACCACAATGTGGGCGGGCTTCCCGAGCGCATGCGCATGCGCCTCGTGGAGCCGCTTCGGGAGCTGTTCAAGGACGAGGTGCGCGAGCTCGGGCGCGAGCTGGGCCTGCCGGAGCGGTTCGTGCGCCGCCATCCCTTCCCCGGCCCGGGCCTCGCCGTGCGCATCCTGGGCGAGGTGACGCCGGAGCGGCTGGCCCTCCTGCAGCGCGCGGACCGCATCTTCCTAGAGGAGATCGAGCGCGCCGGGCTGTATGATTCCATCTGGCAGGCCTTCGCGGTGCTGTTGCCGGTGCGGTCGGTGGGGGTGATGGGGGATGCCCGCACCTACGAGCAGGTGGTGGCGCTGCGTGCGGTCACTTCGGAGGACGGGATGACCGCCGACGTCTATCCCTTCGACCCGGCCTTCCTGGCCCGGGTGGCGGCCCGCATCGTCGGCGAGACGCCGGGGGTGAACCGGGTGGTCTACGACGTCACCAGCAAACCCCCCGGCACCATCGAGTGGGAGTAGCCGGGCGGTCTTGCGCGCAGGGCGCGGACGGCGCATGGTGACGGCGCCCGTGCCGGTGGGGAGGAGCCGTCGTGCGCCAGCTCGGCCATGCTCTCGGGACGCTGTTGCTCCTGCTCGCCGCCTCGGCGGCGGTGGCCCAGCTGCTCATGGTGTGGGCCACCGGCGGCTTCGAGGCGGTATCCTTGGGGCGCATCTGGTACAACATCCACGCCAACAGCCTGGTGGGCTTCCAGGCGCTCGTGGAATCCTCGCTCGGCCCCTGGGCCTGGGGGCCGGTGCGGTTCCTGCTCGGCATTCCCGCCTTCATCGTGCTGGCGGTGCCGGGATTCCTGCTCTGGCTGGCCGGCCGGGGCCGCTCTAGGGCCTTCGCCTGAGCGCGTGTTCCGCGATACGGATCGCGCTTCCATCGGACCTTGCCCCCGCTTGCCGGGACCGCCTATGAGTCGGGAGGGGAGGACGGGCCGTCCGGGCCGGGGCAGGCAGGGATGACGGAGCAAAGCGAGCCCACCGCCGACAAGCCGCAGATCACCGCCGAGGAAGCGCTCGAGCTGCACAGCCGGGGTCGCTCGGGCAAGATCGAGATCATTCCCACCAAGCCGCTCACCACCCAGCGGGATCTCTCCCTCGCCTATTCGCCGGGGGTGGCCTATCCGTGCAAGGAGATCCAGCGCGCCGCGGAGCGGGCCTACGACTACACCGCCAAGGGCAATCTGGTGGCGGTGGTATCCAACGGCACCGCGGTGCTCGGGCTGGGCGATCTCGGGGCCTTGGCCGCCAAGCCGGTGATGGAGGGCAAGGCGGTCTTGTTCAAGCGCTTCGCCGACATCGACGCCATCGATCTCGAGGTGGATACCCGCGACGTGGACGAGTTCGTCAACTGCGTGCGGCTTTTGGGCCCCGCCTTCGGCGGCATCAACCTCGAGGACATCAAGGCCCCGGAGTGCTTCGTCATCGAAGCGCGGCTGCGCGAGCTCATGGACATCCCGGTCTTCCACGACGACCAGCACGGCACCGCCATCATCGCCGCCGCCGGCCTCATCAACGCCCTCGACATCACCGGCCGCAGCCTCGCCCGGGTGCGCATCGTCATCAACGGCGCCGGCGCCGCCGGCATCGCCTGCGCCGAGTTGCTCAAGGCCATGGGGGTGCCGGCCGCAAACATCCTCCTGTGCGATACCCGCGGCGTGATCTACGCCGGCCGCAAGGAGGGCATGAACCGCTGGAAGGCGGCCCATGCGGTGGCGACCGAGTTGCGCAGCCTCGAGGAGGCGGTGGTGGGGGCGGACGTGCTGTTCGGCCTCTCCGCCAAGGGCGCCTTCACCCCGGAGATGCTCAAGAGCATGGCGCGCGATCCGATCGTGTTCGCGATGGCCAATCCGGATCCGGAGATCACCCCGGAGGAGGCGCTCGCGGCACGTCCCGATGTCATCATCGCCACCGGCCGCTCCGACTATCCCAACCAGGTCAACAACGTCCTCGGCTTTCCCTACATCTTCCGCGGCGCCCTCGACGTGCGCGCCTCGGCCATCAACGACGCCATGAAGATCGCCGCCGCGTATGCCATCGCCGCTCTTGCGCGGGAGGAGGTGCCGGACGAGGTCACCGCCGCCTATCGGGGGCGCCGGCTGCGCTACGGGCGGGAGTATCTCATCCCCACGCCCTTCGATCCCCGGCTCATCACCCACGTGCCGCCGAAGGTGGCCATGGCGGCGCTCGAGAGCGGGGTGGCGCGCAAGCCCATCGTGGACACCGAGCGCTACCGCCAGAGCCTGCGCTCCCGGCTCGATCCGGCGGCGAGCCGCATGCAGCTCATCATCGACCGGGTGCGCGCCCATCCCAAACGGGTGGTGTTCGCGGAGGGCGAGGAGAGCAACGCCATCTCCGCCGCCATCGCCTGGCGCAACAGCGGCCTCGGCACCCCGATCCTGATCGGCCGCGAGGAGCGCGTGCAGGAGACGGCGCGCAACATGGGAATCCTGGATCTCGCCGGCATCGAGATCCACAACGCCCGGCTCTCCGAGCACAACGAGACCTACGCCCGCTACGTCTACCGGCGCCAGCAGCGCAACGGCCTGCTCTTCCGCGACTGCCAGCGCCTGGTCAACCAGGACCGCAACGTCTTCGGCGCCTGCATGGTGGCCCACGGTCACGCCGATGCCATGGTCACCGGGCTCACCCGCAACTACGTCACCGCGCTCGACGGTATTCTGAAGGTGCTGGACCCGAAGCCGGGGCGGCGGATGTTCGGGGTCACGGTGATGGTGGCGCGGGGGCGCACGGTGTTCATCGCCGACACCCTGGTGCACGAGCTGCCGAGCAAGGAGGAGCTCGCGGACATCGCGGTCCAGACCGCCGAGCTGGCCCGCTCCATGGGCTTCGAGCCGCGGGTGGCGCTGCTCTCCTTCGCCACCTTCGGCAATCCGCCGGTGGAGAAGGCGGCGCGGGTGCGGGATGCGGTGCTGGAGCTGGACCGGAGGGAGGTGGACTTCGAATACGACGGGGAGATGGCGGCGGACGTCGCCCTGGATGGGGAACTCATGCGCCGCCACTATCCCTTCTGCCGGCTGAGCGGTCCCGCCAACGTGCTGATCATGCCGGCGCTCCATTCCGCCCACATCTCCTCCAAGCTGCTGCAGCAGCTGGGCGGCGGCACGGTGATCGGTCCGCTGCTCGTGGGGCTCGAGCGCCCGGTGCAGATCGTGCCGCTCAACGCCACGGTCTCCGACATGTTCCACATGGCGGCGATCGCCGCCCACGATGCGCTGAGCGAGGAACGCCGGCCGGTGCGGGCGGCGGCGGAATAGCGGCAGGTCCCGGAGGTCGGTTGCCGGCGGCTGCCCAGGGCAGCTTGCGGGCGTCAAGCGAGCCGCGTTCGGGCACTGCGGCTGCGGGCCGGGATCGGCTCAGGCCGCCTCGGCCTGGCCGCGGGTGAGGGCGTGGAAATCGTCCATAAGCGCCGCGGTGATCGGCCCCACCTGGTAGCGGAGATCGTCGATGGCCCTGACCGGGGTGATCTCGGCCGCGGTGCCGGTGACGAACACCTCCTGGGCCTGGCGCAGCTCCTCGGGCCGGATGTGCCGTTCCACCACCGGAATGCCGCGCCGGCGGGCGAGGGCGATCACCGTCTGGCGGGTAATGCCGTTGAGGAAGCAATCCGGGATCGGGGTGTGGAGGGCGCCCTCCAGCACCAGGAAGATGTTGGCGCCGGTGGTCTCCGCCACATAGCCGCGGTAGTCGAGCATGAGGGCGTCCTCGAAGCCCTTGGCCTCCGCCGCGTGCTTGCTCAGGGTGCAGATCATGTAGAGACCGGCCGCCTTGGCGTGGACCGGTGCGGTGTCGGGGGCGGGACGGCGGAAAATGGCCCGGGTCAGCTTGAGGTCGCGGTAATAGGCGCCCCACTCCCAGGCGGCGATGGCGAGGTGGATGGTGGTGCCGTGGGCGGACACCCCCATCTGCTCGGAGCCGCGCCAGGCCACCGGCCGCACGTAACAGTCCGAGAGACCGTTGGCCCGCACCACCTCGCAGGTGGCGGCGTTGATCTCCTCGAGGCTGTAGGGGATCTCGAAGCCCAACATGCGCGCCGAATCCAACAGCCGCTGGCTGTGCTCGTCCAGCTTGAACACCCGGCCGCCATAGGCGCGCTCGCCCTCGAACACACAGCTCGCATAGTGCAGACCGTGGGAGAGCACGTGCAGCCGTGCCTCGCGCCACGGCACCAGCTCGCCGTCGAGCCAGATGTATCCGTCTCGCGCGTCATAGGGAATGAGTTCCGGCATCGAGCAACTCCGGCGCGAAAAAAGGCCGGCCGTCCGTGGGGCCTCCCGGATTGCGAGCCGTATCATCGCCGCACATATGTGTCAACGAAGCGGCATCGAGGCGGGTGATGGCTCCGGTCAGTCCTCTCTATCTGCGCGACGAGGAGCTGGAGCGGGCGCTCGAGCTTCTGTTTCTGGCCTATTTCCAGCTGGTGGAGGCGGGTTTGCGGCCGCTCGCCGGGCGCGGGCTGTCGGCCAAGGACTATCTTCTGTTGTTCCTGCTCAAGCGGCACCCCGGGGTGACGGTCGCCGAGCTCACCCGGTGGCTGGCGGCGAGCAAACAGGCCCTCTCGCGCCATGTCATCAAGCTCAAGGCGATGGGGCTTTTGGCCGAGCGGGAAGGCGCCGACCGCAGGACCAAGCCCTTGGTGCTCACCCATGAGGGCCTTGCGGTGTTGGGAGAGGCGCTGGCGGTGCAGCGGCGGCAGCTCAAGCGGGTGTTTCGCCAGGCGGGGCCGGATGCGGTGGCGGGTTTCCTGAGCGTGGTGCAGGGTGTAGGGGAGGAGAGGCGGCGTTTTGCGGGCGGCGGCCTTGGGGAGGGTGCCGGCGAGCGGTGAGGTGGACGGTGCCCGAGGGTTTGGAGCTCGCCCATATCCTGGTGGTGGATGACGATCAGCGTTTGCGCGCTCTCTTGCGGCGTTATCTCACCGCGCACGGTTATGCGGTGGCGCTCGCGGCCTGCGCCGAGGAGGCCAGGCGCAAGCTCGACGGCTTCGCCTTCGACCTGATCGTTTTGGATCTGATGCTGCCGGGCCTCGACGGGCTCGCCTTCGCGCGCGAGCTGCGCGCCGCAAACGAGGTGCCGATCCTGATGTTGACGGCGCGCGGCGAGGTGGAGGATCGCATCCGCGGGCTCGAGGCGGGGGCGGACGACTATCTCGCCAAGCCCTTCGAGCCGCGCGAACTGCTGCTCCGCATCGCCACCATC
>JALSGW010000220.1 GCA_026982585.1 Alphaproteobacteria bacterium
GGCCCCCCTGTGACGGACTCGAGGCCGCCGGAGCGATCCGGCGCGATGCCACCCTGCCCGCAAGCCGTTAACGACCTCTAAACGGATCCGCGTCCGCGATACGCGGATATGCCCGCTTGCGCCCGCACCGGGCCGGCCTACCCTGGCGCGGGCGCGGCAGGGGATGGACGCATGGATCGTTCGACGCGTGGGGAGCTCTGGCGGATCGCGCGCCGGCTCGCCCCCTATCTCTGGCCGCGCGGCGAGGGCGCCTTGCGCCGCCGGGTGGTGGCGGCGGTCGCCGCGCTCGTGGTCGCCAAGCTGGTCAATGTCTCGGTGCCCTTCTGGCTCAAGGCGGTGGTGGACCGCCTCGAAGGCGACCTGCTGACCGCGGTGCCGATCGGCCTCATCCTCGCCTATGGCGCCGCGCGTCTCGGCGCCACCCTGTTCCAGGAGTTGCGCGATGCGTTGTTCGCCCGCGTCGGCGAGCGTGCCGGCTGCCGGCTCGCCCTCGCGGTCTACCGCCATCTCTTCGCCCAGCCGCTCGCCTTCCATCTCGAAAAACGGACCGGCGAGCTCGCCCGGGCGGTCGAGCGGGGCGTGCACGGCGTCGCCTTTCTGCTCAAGACGGTGCTGTTCAGTCTGGTGCCGACGGTGTTCGAGTTCGCCCTCGTCATCCTGCTCCTGCTGATCAACTACCCGCCCTCTCTGGCGCTCATCCTCTTCCTCACCATCATCGCCTATGCCCTGTTCACCGTCGTCACCACCGAGTGGCGCACCAGGTTCCGGCGCGAGATGAACCGTCGCGACAACGAGTTCTCCGCCCTCGCGGTGGACGGGCTCGTCAATTACGAGACCGTCAAGGTGTTCGCCAACGAGGAGCACGAGCTCGCGCGGCTCGGGCGGGCTCTCGCGCGCTACGAGGATGCGGCGGTGAAGTCCGAGGTGAGCCTGGCGCTTCTCAACGCCGGCCAGGCGGCCATCATCGCCCTCGGCCTCGTGCTGGCGATGGGGGTGGCCGCGGCCGGCGTGGTGGAGGGCACCCTCCAGGTGGGCGATGTGGTGCTGGTCAACGCCTTTCTGTTGCAGCTCTATGTCCCCCTCAACTTCCTCGGCGTCATCTATCGCCAGCTGCGCCAGAGCCTGACCGACCTCGAGGCCATCGATCGCCTGCTCGAGCGCGTGCCCGAGATCCGCGACCGGCCCCAGGCCCGGCCCCTTAGGCTCAAGGGCGGCGCCATTCGCTTCGAGGGCGTGGGATTCGCCTATCACCCGGGCCGTCCCGTGCTGAGGGCGGTGGACTTCGCGATTGCCGAGGGCGAGCGGGTGGCGGTGGTGGGCCCCTCGGGGGCCGGCAAGTCGACCCTGGTGCGCCTGCTCTTCCGGCTCTTCGAGGTGCAGGAGGGGCGCATCCTCATCGACGGTCAGGACATCCGCGACGTCACGCTCGCTTCGCTGCGCCGCGCCATCGGTCTCGTGCCCCAGGACACGGTCCTCTTCCACGACACCATCGCCGCCAACATCGCCTACGGGCGTCCGGATGCCAGCCCGCAGGACATCGTGCGCGCGGCCACCGTGGCCCAGCTGCACGGTTTCATCGAGCGCCTGCCGGACGGCTACGACACGGTGGTGGGCGAGCGCGGGCTGAAGCTGTCCGGGGGCGAGAAACAACGGGTGGCGATCGCCCGGGTGGTGCTCAAGGACCCGCCCATCCTGGTGCTCGACGAAGCCACCTCCTCCCTCGACAGCCGCACCGAGCGCCAGTTGCAGGAGGCGTTGTTCGAGGTGGCCCGGGGCCGCACCACCCTCATGATCGCCCACCGGCTCTCCACCGTGGTGGACGCCGATCAGATCCTGGTCCTCGCCGACGGCCGCATCGCAGAGCGGGGCCGCCACCGGGAGCTGCTCGCCCGGGGCGGTCTCTACGCCGAAATGTGGCAGCGCCAGCAGCGCCAGCGGTCCAAGCTCGAGACCGGCCCCTAAGCGCCTTGGTGGCGCCGGCAAACCGTGTTAGCTCTCGACCGCCGCCCGGAACGGCCCCGGGTGGCCGGACCACAAGAGCAAGGGAGGAGAGGGATGGTCCAGCTGCGTCGTCTGGCCGGGACCGCCACGGCGGTCCTGCTGTTCGCCGCGCCCGCGATGGGGGCGGGCGAGAACCAGCTGGTGGTGGTGACGTCCTTCCCCAAGGACCTCACCAACGTCTTCAAGCAGGCCTTCGAGGAGCGCAACCCCGGCGTCACGGTGGAAATGCTCAAGAAGAAGACCACCGCCGGCGTCAAGTACATCCAGGAGACCGCCGCCAACAACACCTCCGACATCTTCTGGGCGTCGGCGCCGGATGCCTTCGAGGTGCTCAAGGGGGACGGGCTGCTCGCCCGCTATGAGGTCAAGGCGACCGGCATCCCGGACAAGATCGGCGCCTTCCCGCTCAACGACCCCGAGGGCTATTACAAGGGATTCGCCGCCTCCGGCTACGGCTTCATGTGGAACACCCGCTATCTCAAGGCGAAGAAGCTGCCGGTGCCGGAGGAGTGGGAGGACCTCACCAAGGCCGTCTACTTCGGCCATGTCGGCATGTCCGCGCCGTCCCGCTCCGGCACCACCCATCTCACCGTGGAAACCGTGCTCCAGGGGCTCGGCTGGGAGCGCGGCTGGGCGCTCTGGAAGCGCATCGGCGGCAACCTCAAGACGGTCACCGAACGCTCCTTCGGCGTGCCCTCAGGGGTGAATTCGGGCGAGTTCGGCATCGGCGTGGTGATCGACTTCTTCGGCTTCAGCTCCAAGGCTTCGGGCTATCCGGTGGAGTTCCGCTACCCCTCCACCACCACCCTGGTGCCGGCCAACATCGCCATCATCGACAACGCGCCCCATCCCGATCTGGCCGCCGCCTTCATCGAGTTCGTGCTCTCCCCCGAGGGCCAGGAGCTGCTCCTCGACCCCAAGATCCGCAGGCTCCCGGTGCGGCCCGAGATCTACGAACGCGCACCCGACCTGCCCAACCCGTTCGCCGGCGAGATCGGCGCCTCGGTCTACTTCGACGTGAAGAAGTCCAAGGCCCGCTACAATCTCGTCAACTCGCTGTTCGACGTCATGATCACCTACCGGCTCGACGACCTGCGCGCGGCGGTGGGGGCGCTGCACGAGGCGGAGGCGGCGCTCGCCGCCAACCCCAACGAGGAGGCCGCGAAACTGGTCGCAAGGGGCTGGGAGCTGGTGGACGCGGTGCCCATCGACGAGGCCCGCTCGCTCGACCCCGAGTTCGCCGCCATCTTCACCAAAAAGCGCCGCAAGGCCACCGACGTGGTGACCGGCCGCCAGGCCGAGGTCGAGCGCGAGTGGGACGCCTTCGTCCAGGCCAACTACGCCGAGGCGCGGCGGCTCGCCGAGCAGGCGCTGGCGCTTTTGCGCTAGGGCCGGGTTAGGATGCCGCGGGTGCGCGGGGCCGCCCCCGCGCACCCGCACCCTTGTGAGCGGAGCGGGTCCTGGCGATGGTCTCGGTGCGCGGGCACTACGGCGCCTGGGCGGTGGCGTTGGCCGTCTTGGCGTTCCTGTTGCTGTTCCTGGTGATCCCCGTCGCCCAGGTGATCTACGTCGCCTTCCAGCACCCCAACACCGGGGCCTTCACCTTCGTCAACTTCGTGGATTTCTTCCGCAACGCCCTGTTCCGCGAATCCTTCTTCAATTCCCTCTACGTGGCCTCCATGTCGGTGGTGGTGGCCACCCTGTTCGCCGTGCCGCTCGCCTATTTCACCACCCGCTTCGACTTCGGCGCCGCCGCCCTGATCCAGACCCTCGGCGTCATCCCGCTGATCATGCCCCCCTTCGTCGGCGCCGTGGCCATGCAGATGATCTTCGGCGCCAACGGATCGATCAACCTCCTGCTCGACGAGTACTTCGGATTCACCATCCCCTTCATGGAGGGATTGAACGGAGTCATCCTGGTCCAGTCGATCCACTATTTCCCCTTCATCCTCATCAATCTCGCGGCGAGCCTGCAGAACATCGACCGTTCCATGGAGGAGGCGGCCCAGAACCTGGGAGCCCACGGCTTTCGCCTGTTCCGGCGCATCGTCTTTCCGCTCGCCATGCCGGGCTATGCGGCGGGCGCGGCCCTGGTGTTCCTCAAGGTCTTCGACGATCTCGGCACGCCGCTTTTGCTCAACGTCAACAACATGCTGGCGCCGCAGGCCTATCTGCGCATCTCCTCGATCGGGATCAACGATCCCATGGGCTATGTGATTTCGGTGATCCTGGTCGCCTTCTCCCTCTTCGCCCTGTGGGTGTCCTTCTTCCTCACCCGCGGCCGGGATTACGCCATGGTGGAGAAGGGCGGAGGCGGGCTCGGGCGGCGCGAGCTCGGCCCCTTGGGGCGCCTTGGCGCCTGGCTTGTGGTGCTGCTCATCCTCTTGATCGTGCTCACCCCGCACATCGGGCTGTTGCTGCTCTCCTTCGGCACCATCTGGTCCTTCTCGGTGCTGCCCGACGGCTACACCCTCGCCCACTACGAGGAGGTCTTCTCCACCGCCCTGCCCTATGTCCGGAACACCGTGCTCTATGCCGGGCTCGCGGCGCTGCTCGATGTGGTGTTGGCCACCGCCATCGCCTACATCGTGTGGCGCACCGACGTGCCGGGCCGCCGCATCCTCGACTATCTCGGCACCGCCGCGGTGGCCATCCCCGGGGTGGTGTTGGGGATCGGGTATCTGCGGGTGTTCCACGAGCTGCCGGTGCCGTTCGTGGGCACGCCGCTCGCCTCCTGGTGGGTGATCATCGTGGTGGCGCTCACGGTGCGGCGGCTGCCCTATGCGCTCAGGGCCTGTACCGCCGCCCTGCAGCAGGTGTCGGTGAGCCTCGAGGAGGCGGCGTTCAACCTCGGCGCCAAGCGCCTGCGCACGGTTCGTCGCATCGTCGTGCCGCTCATGGCGGGAGGGATCATGGCCGGTTTCGTGACCGCTTTCGCCACCGCCGCGGTGGAGCTCTCCGCCACCATCATGCTGGTCGCGCGCGAGAGCGACGCCCCGGTCGCCTATGGCATCTACGTCTACATGCAGACCGCCGCGGGGCGCGGGCCCGGCGCGGCGCTCGGGGTGCTGGCGGTGGTGATGGTGGGTGTGGCGACCTATCTCTCCCACCGCTTCGTCGAGCGCGGCCGTCGGGTGGAGGAGGCGGACCGGCGCCTTGCGGTGGCCCAGGGAGCCTGAGCCGTGAACGAGGTGCAAGCCCACGCGTTGCATGGCCGAGCCGCGACAATCCAAGCCCGGCGCGCCGAGTCCATCCGGCTCGAGGGGGTGAGCGTGGCCTTCGGCGAGCAGGAGGTGCTGCGGGACGTCCATCTCGAGATCCTGCCCGGGGAGTTCTTCGCCTTCCTCGGCCCCTCCGGCTCCGGCAAGTCGACCCTGCTTCGGGCGATCGCCGGCTTCGGCCCGCCGCCCAGGGGACGCATCCTGATCGGCGAGGAGGACGTCACCCACAAGCCCGCCTGGGCGCGCAACGTGGGCATGGTGTTCCAGTCCTATGCCCTCTGGCCGCACATGACGGTGTGGCGCAACGTCGCCTTCGGGCTCGAGGAGCGGGGCGTGGACAGGGCGGTGATCCGCGAGCGGGTGGGGCGCATTCTCGAGCTCGTGGGGCTGGCCGAACTCGCCCACAGGCGCCCGTCCCAGCTCTCGGGCGGCCAGCAGCAGCGGGTGGCGCTCGCCCGCACCCTGGTGGTGGAGCCGCGGGTGCTGCTGTTGGACGAGCCGCTGTCCAACCTGGATGCCAATCTGCGGGTGCAGATGCGCCGCGAGCTCAAGGAGCTGCAGAGGCGGCTTGGCATCACCACCGTCTTCGTCACCCACGATCAGGAGGAGGCGAACACCACCGCCGATCGCATCGCCGTGCTCGATGCCGGCACCATCCGCCAGGTGGGGCCGCCGGTGGAGCTTTATGATCGGCCCCGCGAACTGTTCGTCGCCACCTTCCTCGGCTCCGCCAACCTGATCCCCGGCGAGGTGGTGGCGGAGGGCGCGGCGCGGGTGTTCCGGGGTCCCGACGGGCTGCAGCTGCCGGTCGACGGCGCCGAGCCGCTTGGGCGGGCGTGGGCCTTTTTCCGGCCCGAACACGTGCGGCTCGGAGAAGCGTCGCAAGAGGCGAACGGCATGCTGTTCCGCGGCGTGATCCGCCGCGCCGAGTTCCTCGGCGCCCATGTCCGCTACACGCTCGCGGCCGGCGCGCTGGAGCTGCTCGTGGATGCGCCCCACGATCCGAACGTGCCGATGGTGGCGGAGGGCGCCGAGGTGCGGGCGGTGGTCCCGACCCGATTGGTGCGGCTGCTGCGCGCATGATCCCCCTCGGCGCGGCGGCGGTTTGGGGTTAAGTTCGAAAAGCCCAGCGGAGAGCGATCCGCCATGAACGCCCGACCCAGCCTCGAGATCGTGCTCGCGGCCCCGCGCGGCTTCTGCGCCGGGGTGGAACGCGCCATCGCCATCGTGGAGGAGGCGCTCGCGCGGCACGGGCCGCCCGTCTATGTGCGGCACGAGATCGTCCACAACCGCCACGTGGTGGAGCGGCTCGAGCGCATGGGGGCGGTGTTCGTGGAGGAGCTCGACCAGGTGCCCGAAGGGGCCCTGGTGATCTTTTCCGCCCACGGGGTGCCCAAACGGGTCCCGCAAGAAGCGCGCAGGCGACGGCTCGTGTATGTGGACGCCACCTGTCCGTTGGTATCCAAGGTGCATCGGGAGGTGGAACGGCACGTCGCCCAGGGGCGCACGGTGCTGTTGATCGGCCACCGGGGCCATCCCGAGGTGGAGGGCACCATGGGCCAGGTGCCCGAGGGAGCGGTGATCCTGGTGGAGAGCGAAGAGGACGCGCGCCGGGTGCGGGTGCCCGATCCCGCACGCCTCGCCTACGCCACCCAGACCACCCTGTCGGTGCAGGACACCGCCGCCATCGTCGCGATCCTGCAACGACGCTTTCCCGGCATCGTCGGGCCGCGCAAGGAGGACATCTGCTATGCCACCACCAACCGCCAGCAGGCGGTGGCGGCGATCGCTCCCGGGGTCGAGCTGTTCCTGGTGGTGGGCGCGCCCAACTCCTCCAATTCCCTGCGGCTCGTGGAGGTGGCCCTAAAGGCGGGATGTCCCAGGGCGGAGCTGATCCGGAGTGCGGCCGACATCGACTGGCATTGGCTGCAGGGCGTGCGGAGGCTCGGTCTCACCGCCGGTGCCTCCGCGCCGGAGGTGTTGGTGGAGGAAGTCATCGACGCCTTGCGGCTGCGGTTTCGGGTGCGGGTCGCAGAGCGGCGTTTCGCCGAGGAGAACGTCAGTTTCAAGCCGCCGCCCATCCCCGCTCCCCGCGCCGCGCTCGCGGAGGACACCGCCCGGCCCTGAAGGCCATGGCCGTCTACACCCACGTGACCCTGGACGAGGTACGGGCGTTCCTCCGGCATTATGATCTGGGTGCGCCCTTGCGGCTCGAGGGCATCCGTCAGGGGGTGGAGAACTCCAACTATCTGCTCCTCACCGAGCGCGGTCGCTTCATCCTGACCATCTACGAAAAACGGGTCGATCCCAAGGACCTTCCCTTTTTCCTGGGGCTGATGGACCATCTGGCCGCCCGGGGCGTGCCCTGCCCGGTGCCGATCAAGACCCGCTCCGGCCGTCCCCTCGAGGAGCTGGCCGGCAAGCCGGCGGCGATCGTGAGCTTTCTCGAGGGCCAGGGCCTGCTCGGACGCATCGATCCCGAACACTGTCGCGCGCTCGGGGCGATGCTCGCGACCCTGCACTTGGCCGGCCGCGATTTCGGCCTCACCCGGCCCAACACCCTCGCCCCCCGGCACTGGCGACGCCTGTTCGAGGCGTGTCGGGCCCGGGCCGACGAGGTGGAGCCCGGGCTTGAGCGGGAGCTCGCCGGCGAGCTCGAGGATCTGTTGCGCACCTGGCCGAAGGCGCTGCCGCGCGGGGTCATCCACGCCGATCTGTTCCCCGACAACGTCTTCTTCGACGACCATCGCGTCACCGGGGTGATCGACTTCTACTTCGCATGCACCGACCTGTTCGCCTACGACCTCGCCATCTGTCTCAATGCCTGGTGCTTCGAGCGCAGCGCCGAGTTCAACATCACCAAGGCCCGCGCGCTCTTGCGCGGCTACCAGGGGGTGCGGCCGCTCTCGCGCGCAGAGGTGGAGGCGCTGCCGGTGCTCGCCCGGGGTGCCGCGCTGCGTTTCCTGCTCACCCGGCTGTTCGACTGGCTCCATCCGGCGGCCGGCGCCTTCGTGAAACCCAAGGATCCGCTCGAATACCTCAAGAAACTGCGTTTCCACCGCGGGCTTTCCGGCCCGAGCGCTTATGGGCTCGACGCCCCCGACGAGAACGCCAGGGCGCTCTAGGCTCCTACCAAGAGACGATTACCAAGAGACGATGGAGTTCAGGATCTGCAGGTAGACCTCCCGGGTCATGGCGGAGAAGCTCGCCTGGGGTCCGATGATCAGCACGCTTCCCACCTGGGAGAGGGCGGTGGGTCCGTAGGTGAAGGTGGAGGTGGCGGCCACCGCCACCACCACATAGCCGCCCCCCACAGCGGCCCGCAGCAGCACCCGTACCGCCTGCAGGCTGCCCCGCGGCCGGATCACGAATTCGTCCTGCTCCAGAAGCTCGAGGGGGCCGAGCTGGCGCACGTAGATGCCGAGAAGCTCCTCCACCACCTGGGCCGGATGCACCGGACGGTAGATGAGGGTGCGGTTTGCCAGCACCGCATGGCGGCCGTCGGGCGACAGCACCGACACCTCGGCATAATCGGGGCGGCCGAAGGACACCGAACGGGCCACCGAGCTCACCTGCCATCCCGGCGGATAGTTGACCACCAGGGCGGCCACGGTGGGGTCGATGTGCTGTTTCCAGCCCGGGGGCGGGGGCGGCAGCGGCGGCGGCTGGCCGAGATTGGTCATCTGTTCCCCGACCTGACGGTAGACCCGGAAGATGGCGCGGATCCCCGCCATGCCGGTGGCATCCTGGGGATCTTCCACGGGCGGGACCGCGACCGGAGGCGGGGCCTGTGCGGGCGGTGCGGGAGCCGGAGCGGCGATGGGAGGAGGCGTCTGTGCGGGCGGGGCAGGGGCGGCGATGGGAGGAGGCGGCTGGTCCGGCAGCGGTGTCGTGGGAGCGGGTGCCGCCACGGGCGGAGGCGGCGGCTGCGCGGGAGGTGCGGGGGCCGGGTTGGTGACGGGCGGAGGCGGCGGTGCGGGGGCCGCCATTGGGGGCTGCGGCGCCGGCGGCTCTTGGGTTTCCGGAGCCTGGAGCGGTTCGACGCCGAAGCCCTCGAAGCGAAACCGTCCCACGCCGAACACATACAGGCCCACCTCGCCGGCACCGAAGCGCGGATGGAGCGCCTCCCCGAGCAGCCGACCGTCCAGGTAGACGAAGGCGCGGCCGGACTGTTCCCGCACCTCGAGCCGATGGCGCGCGCGCGGGTCCACCCCCACAGACCAGCTTTGGAGAAGCTCGCTCTGGGGCCGGCCCCGGGCATCGAAGGCGGTGCGCATGAGGAGCACCCTCTGCCCGTCACCGACCAGCACCAGCTGGAAATCCTCCCCCTCCCGCCTCGCCACCAACAGACCTGCCGCCGCCACCCGGCCGGCGGCCACCTCCATGCTGAGCTCGAGCCAGGCGCGACGGGGTGCGGCCGGACTGTCCGGCAGCCACACCTGGTAGAAATTGTCGGGCGCATCCGCATTGACGATGACAAGCGCGCTGCCCTCGTAGGCGATGGTCCAGGGCGGGTTCCGCCCGGCGGGCACCACGAGCGGCCCCAGGCGCCCGGGCCCCGCCTCCGGCGCCGCGCCTCCTGCCGGGGGCGGTTCGCTTCGCGTCTCCTCGATGTACAGTTCCGCCATGTACTCATACAGCTCGAGACAGATGGTCATTTCGTCTTCGACGAAATTCCAAAAGGCGTTCGCGGTCCCGCAACTCTCGAAGCGGATCGGATAGCGCCCTTCGGGCAGACGGATGTTTCGGTTGAGCGAGCGGGCGATCTCATCCCACACCCCCGCCTCGCGGAAGAGGGCGATCAGCTGCCGCTGGAGTTCGCTCGCCCCCTCGCCGTAGACCACCTCAAAGCGCCCGTCCGAGGGGGCGGGCTCCTCTCCCTCGGGTCGTTCGAAGGGTTCCACCAGCGTGCGCCAGGAACGGTCGTGCAGCTCGAATTCGCGGCGGCAGCGCGCCGCCCGCTGTTCGGGCAGTCCGGCGCGCCGGGCCAGGTCCGCGAAACGCTCGGGGTTGCTGCCGTAGAGGGTGCAGAGGATGTTGTAGTAGCGCTGGATCTGCAGCGAATGCTCGCCCCACCAGGGAATCTCGGCCTCGCCCCGGGCGATGCGGCGTTCCATCGCCTGCCACATGAGCTTCCAGGCGAGCGCCGTGTGCACCACCGACTGCCACACCAGCGCCGCCTGTTCCGCCTCGCCGCCGGCCTCCAGCTCGCGGGCGGTCTCGAGCAGGAGGAGCGCCGCGAACTGGTCGACCGCGTCCTCCTGCCGGCCGACCACCGGCAGCTCGAGCAGATCGACCAGGGCATGGCCGAGCTCGTGCAGGAAGACGAACATCACCACCTGGGTCGCGAACACCCCCACCGCCTCGGGATCCTGGCGCGGCTGGGCTTCGTCCAGTGCGCGGAGCGGAGAGGTGGCGGCCAGGGCCGCTGCGAGGAGCCCCGCCCGCAGGATCCGCTGCCATCTGCCCATGGTCGCACCTCCACGGGCTTGCGGATGCACGAAATGATGTTCGGTACCACGAGGAGAGGGGGTGGTCGAGGAGGAATCGGCGTTGCGCTGCCGCGCCCTTGTTGCCTCCCACCCGCGCGCCTATTTCACGGCCATGAGCGAGCATGAGGACCGGCGGTCGCAACTGACGGGTCAGTTGCTGGTCGCCACCCCGAGCATGCCGGATCCGCGGTTCGAGCGCTCGGTGATCTACCTCTGCGCCCACTCCGCCGAGGGGGCGATGGGGTTGATCGTCAACAAGCTGGTGGACCGGGTGCGTTTCGCCGACATCGCCCGTCAGGTGGGGATCGCGGAAGGCGAGATCCGCACCGACCTGCCGGTGCACTTCGGCGGCCCGGTGGAGACCGGGCGCGGCTGCGTGCTCCATTCCACCGACGTGATCCAGGAACCGACCCTGGTCATCGACGACGGGTTCGCCCTCACCGCCACCGTGGACATGCTGCGGGTGATCGCCCGGGGCGAGGGACCCAAGCAGCGGCTGCTCGCTCTCGGTTACGCCGGCTGGGCGCCGGGACAGCTGGACGCCGAGCTGCAGGCCAACGGCTGGCTGGTGGTGCCGGCCGACCCGGAGCTGGTGTTCGCCTGTCCCAACGACATGAAATGGACCCGGGCGCTCAACAAGCTCGGCATCGATCCGAGCCTGCTGTCCACCCACATGGGCCACGCCTGACCCACAGCCAGCAGATCATCGCCAGCGCGCGCGGCCTCGGGTGAACACCCAGCGCGCCGAGCCCAGGAAGTTGAAGGCGAGGCCGGCGAGCGAGCCCGCCGCCACCGCCAGCACCGGGACCTCGCGGGCGGTCTGCGAGAGCAGGACGAGCAGGCTGTAGGTACCGTAGTTGAGAAGGCCGCCCGGAGCGTTGACGGCTACGAACCGTGCCCATTCCGCGGCTTTTCGCGGCGAGCGGTATTCGGGGAAGGTGAAGCGGCGGTTGCCGGCCCAGGTGACGGTGGCGGCGATCAGGAAGGACAGGGCGCGCGCCCCGTAGAACCCGAGGCCAAGAGCGTAGAGGGCGAGGTAGAGGACGGCGGTGTCGACCGCAAAGCCGAGCCCGCCCACGCAGGCGAATCGCACCGGCCGGGGCAGGCGGGCGAGCGCCGTGGCCGTGCGGCGCGCCGGCACCGGATTTCGCCTCAGATGGCGAAGTCGACGTGCTCGCGGGCCTCGCTCGGCACCTGGCGCTCCTGGGCCCGGCGGCACAACTCCTCGACGCTGAGCTCGTCGAGCCGGGCCATCATCCGCTCTTCCACCTCCTGCCACAGCGGTGCCATCACCCGCTCGCCCAGGGGCGAGCGCGAGGCGAGCGCGCGGGCCTCCTCCCGGGTGAGCGCCCGGATGACGTCGCCCACGGTGATGCGCCGGCGTTCCCGGGCGAGCCGGTAGCCGCCCCGCGGCCCCCGCACCCCGCGGAGGATCCCGGCCCGCACCAGCTGCTGCATCACCTGTTCCAGATAACGCCGGGGCAGCCCCAGCCGGCGGGCGATCTCCTGGCTCTGCACGGGATCCGGTCCGCCGTGATAGGCGATGTCCACCACCGCCTCCACCGCGAGCGCAACCTTCTTCGGAGCTCTCAGCATCACCCCTTCAACCCATCTCCCAAGCGCACCTCACGCTTCGCCCGCCGCGCACCCAAGCGCATCCGCAATGCGGGCGACGAGCCGTCGGGCCACCTCCTCCTTGCCCAGCTCGGGCCACGCCTCCTCGGCTCCGTCCCGGGACAGCCACCAGACCCGATTGCGGTCCCCGCCCAGCACGCAGGACTGCGGCCCCACATCGTTGGCGAGCAGCCAGTCGCATCCCTTTTGCGCGAGCTTGGCGCGCGCCCGCTCCACCACCCGCTCGGTCTCGGCGGCGAACCCCACCACAAGCCGCGGCCGCCCTTCCCGCCGCTGCGCGATGGTCTTGAGAATGTCCGGATTTTCCTCGAGGGCCAGCACCGGCGGCGCGCGCTCGGCTTGTTTCTTGATCTTGTCCTCGCGCGGTGATCGGGGACGCCAGTCGGCCACCGCCGCGGCACAGACCAGCACGTCCGCGGGAAGCGACCGCTCCACGGCGGCGAGCATCTCCCGCGCCGATCGGACGTGCACCACCTCCATGCCGCCGGGATCGGGCAAGGCCACCGGCCCCGCCACCAAGGTGACCTGCGCGCCCGCCGCCGCCAGGGCGCGGGCGATGGCGTGGCCCTGTTTGCCGGAACTCCGGTTGCTCAGGAAGCGTACCGGATCCCACGGCTCCTGGGTGGGTCCGCTGGTCACCACCGCCCGGCGTCCGCGCAGCGGGCCCCGCATCCGGCCGAGTTCCGCCGACAGCGCGTCCAGGATCGCCTCCGGCTCGGCCATGCGCCCGAACCCCTCCTCGCCGCAGGCGAGATCGCCCGCCTCGGGGCCGATCCACCGCACCCCGTCGGCCTTGAGCTGGGCGAGGTTGCGCTGGGTGGCGGGATGGCTCCACATGCGCACGTTCATGGCGGGAGCGAGCAGCACCGGCTTGTCGGCGGCGAGCAGCAGGGTGGAGGCGAGATCGTCGGCGTGACCGCCGGCCATTTTGGCGATCAGATCGGCGGTGGCGGGGGCCACCAGGATGAGGTCCGCCTCCCGGGAGAGGCGGATGTGGCCCATCTCCACCTCGTCGGTGAGGGAAAACAGGTCGCTGTAGACCTTCTCGCCGCTCAGGCTCGCGAGGGCGAGCGGGGTGACGAACTCGGCTCCGGCCCGGGTGAGCACGCAGCGGAAGGCGAGCCCGCGGGCGCGCCCGCGCCGGATGAGCTCGAGGGTCTTGTAGGCGGCGATGCCGCCGCCGATGACGAGCAGGATGCGGGCCTTCTCCACCGCTTCGCCTGCCCCTTGCGGCCGCACCTTACATGGACCGCGCCTAGTCGGCCGCAAGCCCCAATGCCACACCGAGCAGCAGCCACCACAGCCAGGCCGGGTTCCCGCTCCTGCGCGGGGGGGCGATGGCGGCGGGTGGAAGGTCCGCGAGCAGGCGCTCGCCGCGCCGGACGAGGGCGGGAATGCGGCGTACCGCCTCCATGGCCTCGCGCACGGCCCGCTCGGCGTTGCGCGCCGGGGCGAGATGTTCGCGCACCCAGGCCTCGACCAGGGGCTCCGCCAGCATCCACATGTTGACGTCGGGATTGAGGGAGCGACCGATGCCCTCGGCCATGATCATGGTCTTTTGGAGAAGCAGCAGCTGCGGCTGGATTTCCATCTCGAAGTCCTGGGCCATGGCCAGGATCTGGGCCAACAGCCGACCGAAGGAGATGCGGGAGAGCGGCTGGTCGCGGATCGGCTCGCCGATGGCGCGGCAGGCCTGGGTGAAGGCGGACAGCTCCGTCTCCCGGCTGAGAAAGCCCGCCTCCAAAAACACCTCCGCCACCTGCTGGTAGTCCCCTTTCAAAAACGCGGTGAGCATGCGGGCGAGATGGATGCGGGTGGGGAGATCGAGCCGCCCCATGATGCCGAAGTCCAGGGCGACGATCCGGCCTTCGGGGTCCACCAGCATGTTGCCGGCGTGCATGTCGCCGTGGAAGAAGCCGTCGCGGAAGATCTGGTTGAAGAACACCCGGGTGGCGCGCTCGAGGAGCGCTGCGGGATCGAAGCCCGCGCGCAACAAGCCGCTGCGGTCGTCGATGCGCAGCCCTTCCACCCACTCGAAGGTGACCACCCGCCGCGCGGTCCGCTCCCAATCCACCCGCGGCACCCGGAACCCCTCGGCATCGGCGTTGTTCTCGGCGAATTCGGCCGCCGCCGCCGCCTCCAGACGGAGGTCCATCTCGCGCCGGGTGGTGGTGGCGAAGATGCGCACCGCCTCCACCGGCCGGAACCTGCGGAAGGGCGGATGCAGCCGTTCGGCCAGGTCCGCGAGCCAGAAAAAGAAGTCGATGTCCTCCTCCATCGCCGCCTCGATGCCGGGGCGCAGCACCTTCACCGCCACCTCCCGTCCATCCGTGGTGCGGGCCCGGTGCACCTGGGCGATGGAGGCGGCCGCCACCGGCTCCGGCTCGAAGGCGGCGAACAGGGCGGTGAGCGGCCGTTCGAGCTCCTCCTCCACGATCGCCACCGCCGCCGTGCCGGGAAACGGCGGCAGCCGGTCCTGCAGCTTGCTGAGGTCCCGCACCACCTGTTCACCGAACAGATCGGCCCGGGTGGAGAGGCTCTGGCCGAACTTGATGAAGCTCGGGCCGGCCTCCTCCAGGGCACTCGCGAGCCGCTCCCCCGGACGGCCGGGTGCGGCCTTGTGCTGGAAACGGTCGAGCACCCGCAACAGCGGCCGGGTCTGGGGCAGCAGCCCGAGCGGGAAGAGCGCGTTGTGGCGGGCGAGAATACGTGCGATGCGGACGAGACGCGCGGCGTGACGGAGCGACCTCAACATCGCCGGCTCAAAGCCGCCACCCGGAGTGAATGGCGGCGATGCCGCCCGAGAGGTTGCGCCAGCGCACCCGGGAAAACCCCGCCTCCGCGAACATCCGGGCCAGCGTCTCCTGGTCGGGAAACCTGCGGATGCTTTCGACCAGATAACGGTAGCTCGCCGCATCCCCCGCCACCAGCTGCCCGAGCCGGGGCAGCACGGCGAAGGAATAGGCGTCGTAGAGCGGCTCCAGAGCGGACAGGGTGAGGCGGCTGAACTCCAGACAGAGGAACCGGCCGCCGGGCTTGAGCACCCGGAGGACCTCGGCAAGCGCCCGCTCGATGCGGGGCACGTTGCGCAAGCCGAAGGCCATGGTGACCGCATCGAAGCTGCGGCTTGGACAGGGAATGGCCTGCGCATCGCCGGCGATCCACCGGATCTCGGCGAGCCATCCCTCGTCCATGGCGCGATCGCGGCCCACCCGGAGCATCTCGGGGCTCGCATCCACGAGCACCACGCGCGCCCGCCCCTCGAGCCGGCGCAACAGGCGCACCGCCACATCGCCGGTGCCGCCGGCCAGATCCAGCACCCGAAGGCCCGGTCTCGGATAGAGCCAGTCCAGCAGCGATTCCTTCCACAAGCGGTGGACGCCGAGGCTCATGAGGTCGTTCATGAGATCATAACGACGGGCCACCCGGGCGAACACCGCACCCACGAGCCGCCCCTTTTCGGCGGGATCCACCGACCGGAAGCCGAAGGAGGAGGCGAGAACGTCCGCCGCCGAGCGCTCCGGCCCCCGCTCCGCTCGCGACTCCGCCCTTGACGAGGAGGTCACCTTGCCCTGCAAGCTGCCCGCGCCCGCCGCCCTTACTAGGGGAGCAGCGTTGGACCAGCAAGGCGAGGGAGAGGACGGTGCCGGAGCTGCCCGAGGTGGAGACGGTGCGCCGCGGCCTGCTGCGCCACCTGCTGGGCCGCCGCCTGGTGCGGGTCGAGGTGCGCGAGCCGCGGCTGCGCCGGCCGGTGCCGGCAGAGCTCGCACCGGCGCTCGCCGGACGGCGTCTCGAGCGGGTGGAGCGGCGGGGCAAGTACCTGCTGCTGACCTTCGCCGGAAAGCGGGTGCTGCTGCTCCATCTCGGCATGTCCGGCCGCCTGCTCCTGGACCGGCCCGAGCCCTTTTCCCGCCACGAACACCTGCGCTTCGGCTTCGAGGGCGGACGCCGGCTGTCCTTCATCGATCCCCGCCGCTTCGGCATCGTCGATCTCCTCGCCGAGGCGGAGCTCGAGCGGGATCCGCGCCTTCGCGCGCTGGGCCCGGAGCCGCTCGCCGAGGGCTTCGACGGCACCCTGCTGTGGTGTCGCCTTCAGGGTCGCCGCCTCGGCCTCAAGGCGGCGCTCCTCGACCAGACCATCCTCGCCGGTCTCGGCAACATCTACGCCTGCGAAGCCCTTTATCACGCCCGCCTCCATCCGCTGCGGCCGGCGGGAAGCCTGTCGCGACAGGGCTGCCGGCGTCTCGCCGCGGCCATCCGCCACACCCTCGAGGCGGCATTGGCGGCGGGAGGCTCGAGCCTGCGCGATTTCGTCGCCGCCGACGGCATGCTCGGCCTCTTCCAGCACCGTTTCGCCGTCTACGGCCGCGAGGGGGAGCCCTGCGGGCGCTGCGGGCGCGCCATCCAAAGGCTGCGCGAGGGCGGGCGCTCCACCTTCTACTGTCCGAAATGCCAGCGGCGGCGGGGGCACTGGACGGGCGGACGCGGGCGGTGTTTATAGCGCGCGCCTCCGAGGGGCGCCGCTCCCAACGGAACGGGAGGAGAACATGGCTTACGAGACCATCATCGTAGAGCGCGAGGTGCCGGTCGGGGTGATCACCCTCAATCGGCCCAAGGCGCTCAATGCGTTGAACGCCCAACTGATCGCCGAGCTGAACGCCGCGCTCGATTCCTTCGAGGAGGACGATTCCGTGGCGGTGGTGGTGCTGACCGGCTCGGAGAAGGCCTTCGCGGCCGGGGCGGACATCAAGGAGATGCTGGAGAAGGATTTCATCGCCGCCTACAAGAGCGACTTCATCGGCCCCTGGCAGCGCATCGCCGAGCGGCGCAAGCCGCTCATTGCGGCGGTGGCGGGCTATG
>JALSGW010000221.1 GCA_026982585.1 Alphaproteobacteria bacterium
GGCCGTCGATGGCGGCGACGAACCCCACCCCGCAGGCATCCCGCTCCAGGTCCGCAGCCAACGCGCCCGCCTCCTCGAGCCGCCGCCGGTTGGCCCGGAAGAGGGCGAGCCGGCCAAGCTCCCGTTCGCGATCCATGCGCTCCGCCATGATCTCGTCCCTCCTCCTCACGCCGCCCGGCTCGCCGCCCGGGCCTCGAGATAGCGGTGCACGCCGACGGCGGCGTCGCGGCCGTCGCGAATCCCCCACACCACCAGCGACGCCCCGCGCACGATGTCGCCGCCGGCGAACACCCCGGGAAGGCTGGTCATCATGGTCTCCCAGTCGATGCGCACGGTCCCCCAGCGGGTGAGCGCCAGCTCCGGTTCGCCGAACAGGGAGCCGAGATCCTCCGGCTCGAAGCCGAGCGCCTGCACCACCAGATCCGCCTCGAGGGTGAAATGGGAATCCGGCACCGGCTCCGGTCGCCGGCGGCCGGTGGCGTCGGGGGCGCCGAGACGCATGCGCACCGCCCGCACCGCCCGCACGCGGTCATCGCCGAGAAAGGCCTCGGGCGCCGCCTGCCAGATGAACTGCACACCCTCCTCCTCGGCATGCTCCACCTCCCGCCGCGAGCCGGGCATGTTCTCCCGGTCCCGGCGGTAGAGGCAGACCACCGAGCTTGCCCCCTGGCGCACCGCGGTGCGCACGCAGTCCATGGCGGTATCGCCGCCGCCCACCACCACCACCCGCTTGCCGTGGGCGTTGAGCAGGCCGCTGTCGAAGTCGGGGACGGCATCGCCGAGGCCCTTGCGGTTGCTCGTGATGAGATAGTCCAGTGCCTGCACGATGCCGGCAAGCCCGGAGCCCGGCGCCTTGAGGCTGCGGGCGCGATAGACCCCGGTGGCGATGAACAAGGCGTCGTGGCGCTGGCGCAACTCCGCGAAGGACCAGCGCCCGCCCTGGCCCACCGGACTCTCGAGGTGGAACTGCACGCCGCTTTCCCGCAATAGGCGCTCGCGCCGCGCCACCACCCCTTTGTCGAGCTTGAAGCCGGGAATGCCGTAGACCAGCAGACCGCCCACCCGGTCGTAGCGGTCGTAGACGTGGACCTGATAGCCGAAGCGGCGAAGCGCCTCCGCACAGGCGAGCCCGGCCGGACCGGCGCCGATGATCCCCACCGTCTCGGGCCGCTCGCGGGGGGGACGCACCGGCCGCACCCAACCCTGCGCGAAGGCGGTCTCGGTGATGTAGCGCTCCACCGCGCCGATGGTGACGGCGCCGTGGCCGGCCTGCTCGATCACGCAATTGCCCTCGCAGAGCCGGTCCTGGGGACAGATGCGGCCGCAGATCTCGGGGAAGGTGTTGGTGAGGGCGGCGAGCGCATAGGCCTCCTCGAGGCGTCCCTCGGCGGCGAGCTTGAGCCAGTCGGGGATGTTGTTGTGGAGCGGACAGTGCACCTGGCAGTAGGGGATGCCGCACTGTTCGCAGCGGGCCGCCTGCTCCGCCGCCCGCTCGGGATCGAATTCGGCATAGATCTCGGCGAAATCCCGCCGCCGCAGCGCGGCCGGACGCTTGTCCGGCATGCGCTGGCCGACGGTCACAAAGCGCATCATTCCGCTCGCCATGCCCTCCGCTCCGAATCTCTGCACCGGCGCCCGTCCGCGGCTGCAACCGGCGCCGGCCGCGCGGAACCCCGTTGTAGGACCGGAGAAGGCGACGGTAAAGGTGTGGGCACGCCGACCGTCCCGTGTCGAGACGGAAATTTCGGCAAATCCGGTGCACTTTCGGCGTTTTCGGTGGAGAGGCGGGAGGAGGGTCGAGCGCGAAGACAATGAACGGGACCAACTCCACGGGTGCGGTCCCGGGTGAGGGGCGCGGCGTCCTTCGCCGCCGGTGGCGCTCAGGTGCGATCCCGGGGTGCGGTCGGGCGGTATGCGGCCCGTTGTTGGACCAGCTCCTCGAGCTCTCGCGACCAGGCGCGGGCGCGGGCCGTCAGGCGGCGCTGCTGGATCCGTGCGAGGAGCCGTTCGTGGCGCTCCATTTCCACCCGCGCCTCGAGGAGCTGGTTGCGCAGTTCGGCGGCCGCTTGTGCGAGCCGCAGGCGCTCGCGCCGCAAGGCCTGTTCCCTGAGGCGGCTGCCTTCGAGGAACTCGCCGTAGCGGGCGAGCCAGGCGGCGGTGCCGGCGCGGGCGAGCTGCTGTCGACGCAGTGCCGGGAGGGCTTCGAGCCGTTGGCGCAGCCGGTCCTGTTCGGCTTCCAGCGCGAGGACGAGGCCGCGCAGCTGGTCGCGCCGGTGGCGGTGGAGGCGGGCGAGCAGGGAAAGGGTGCGCTCTCTCACGGGCTTTCGGCTCCGGCCGCCTGGTCCAGAATGTCCTGGAGCTCGCGGAAGGGGTCGCCGTGCGTCGGCGGCTCCTCCACGTCCTGGTGGAGCAACGCCTCGAGCTTCGGGCGCAGCCGCAGGGCCTCGTCCAGCTCGGGGTTGGCACCCGGTTTGTAGGCGCCGATGTCGACCAGCTCGGCCATCTCCTCCCACACGGCGAGCAGGCGTCGGGCGCGCTGGACCGCCTCGCGCTCCTCCTCGCGGTAGCAGCCGGGGGCGGTGCGGGAGAGGCTCTTGAGCACGTTCACGGCGGGAAAGCGGCCCCGTTCCGCGATGGTGCGGTCGAGGACGAGG
>JALSGW010000222.1 GCA_026982585.1 Alphaproteobacteria bacterium
CTGCGGGCGCTGGAGGCGGAACCTTCACGGGCACGCATGTCCCGGGCCGAGGTGCGCGGGCTGTAGGCCGTCTTCGAGAGGTGCTGCGAGACGGTCCCGATCGGGCCCGGGGCCCGCGGCCGCGCGCGGCGATGCTCGCGGTCGCGTTTCCCCGCCGGTGCCGCGGAGATGAGCGTGGCCCCGCCCTTCTGCAGGCGATGGGGCGGATGTGCGGATGCGGCGGCCGGGCGAACACGGATGTCGCGGTCGGACCATTGCCCCCTCCCGGCCGGTATCGGCGGTCGCGTGCCGGACCTTCGGGCGGCCCGGAAGCCGGGATCTTCCCCGCTCCAATCCCAGCCATGCGGTCGCCCCGGCGCAATGCGGCCGGCTGCGCGAAACCTGTGCAGGGCCGGCTCCACCGCGCGGATTCCAAAACGTCCCCACAGGACCCCGAGCATCCGGCCGGTGCGCCGGCGACGGCGGTGTTCTCCGCGGCGGCCCGGGACCGCGGGGGTCATCCGGCGGAGGAAGCGAGCGCGTCCGCGCCGGCTCGAGATCGCTGGCCCTGGCTCTGGACGTCCGCGCTGGTCTTTCGGGGTGCCATCCGGGCCACCACCTGGTTGCGCCCCTGGCGCTTGGCGGCGTAGAGGGCTTCGTCGGCCCGCTCCACCCAGTCCGCCACCGGCTCCGGAGGAGCATAGGGGGTCACGCCCACGGAAATGGTCACCCGGCCCAGGGTCTCGCCGCTGTTGCGCAGGCGGATGCGACGCGAGCCCACCAGCTCGCGCAGGCGTTCCGCCACCCGCACCGCCTCCTCCGGGGCGACGTCGCGCAACAGCACCGCGAACTCCTCGCCCCCCGCCCGGGCCACCAGATCCCGATCCTTGACGTGGCTGCGCAGGAGCTGGCCCACCACCTTCAGCACCTGGTCGCCCACCAGATGGCCGTGACGGTCGTTGAACTGCTTGAAGTGATCCACATCGATCAGCAGCAGCACCGGCACGCCGCCCCCGGCCCGGGCCCGCTCCACCGCCTCCTCCAGCGCCCGGTCGAGACGCCTTCGGTTGGCGAGACCGGTGAGCGGATCGGTGAGCGCCTCCTCGCGGCTGCGGGCGAGCTTCGCCCGCAGGTCCGCCATGCGCGCCCGGGTGTCGGCCAGCCGTTGTTCGAGACGGCCCATGTGGGCGATCAGGCCGTTCACCTGCGCCATCATGTCGCCCACGAGCCCCCGCAGCTCCTCCACCGACCGGCTGAGCTGCGCCCGCTCCGCCACCTTGGCCATTTCCTCGCGAAACCGCCGCGCACTCGCGCCGGTCTCGACGATCTCCCGGTCGAGCTCGTGGGAGAGGCGGTCGAGGTGTGCGCCCGCCTCCTCCATCTCCTGCATCCGCCGGGCTTCGCCGAAGAAGACCTCATAGAGGCGGAGCAGCTGGGCGTCGTCCAGCCTCTGGTCGGCCAGGAGCGGCTCGAGCGCCGCCGACAGGGCCGGCGTCTGGCCGGTGAAGTGGGCGTGGAGCAGCCGGTAGTTCTCCGGCGACGGGGAGACCCGAAAGCGGCGGAAGCAACGGAGGATCTGGAGGAGAACGCCGCGGGCCCGTGATCGTCCGACCAGCATGACCATGATGCCGTGCGCCCCTGGGTGGACAGGACGCAGTCTCGTGCCCGCCGGTAAAGATGCGGTTAAGCGCGACGCCCGTAAGCCCTCGATCCTCCGCCCGGGTGCGGCTAGAGGTCGAAGAACACCGTCTCACGTTCTCCCTGGAGATGGATGTCGAGCCGGTAGACCGGCACCGCCCCCGCGCTCTCCGGCGCGGCGATCAGGGTGTCCCGTCGCCCTTCGGGCACTAGCTGGAGGATGGGATCCGCGCGGTTGGCCTCCTCCTCGTCCCCGAAATAGATGCGCGTGAAGAGATGGTTCAACAGCCCCCGGGCGGTGAGGCAGACGAGCAGGTGTGGCGCCATCAACCGGCCCCCGGGACCTGCGACCCGGCCCGGCTTCACCGTCTCGAAGCGAAAGCGGCCCTCTCGATCGGTGCCGCAACGGCCGAACCCGAAGAAGCCCTCGCCCCGCACCCGTCCGTAGCGCCCGGCGGGATCGGCCTGCCAGATCTCGACCAGCGCGTCCGTGACCGGCGCGCCGGCGCCGTCCAACACCCGCCCCTCGACCACGATCGGGGCCGTGGCCGCATCCGGCGAGGCGATGCGCGGGCCGGCGATGCCCGGATAACCGTAGGACTCCGGGGTCAGGGCATAGGCGAAGAAGGGGCCTACGGTCTGGGAGGGGGTCTGTTTGCGGACGCTCATCGCCCCTCCTCCACCGGTGTTTCGCGCGGGCCGCGCAACACGATGTCGAACCGGTAGCCGGTCGCCTGTTCCGGTATCGCGAGCGCGAGGTCGAAGGCGGCCAAAAGCCGCTCCCGCGCTCCCTCCGGCACCGCCTGGAAGATGGGATCATGGGCGAGCAGGGGATCGCCCGGAAAGTACATCTGGGTCACGAGGCGGGTGAGGAAGGCGTGGCCGAACAGCGAGAAATGGATGTGCGAGGGGCGCCAGGCGTTGTGGTGGTTCTGCCAGGGATAGGGGCCCGGGCGCACGGTGAGGAACCGATACCAACCCTCTTCGTCGGTGAGGCAGCGGCCGGCGCCGTGGAA
>JALSGW010000223.1 GCA_026982585.1 Alphaproteobacteria bacterium
GCCCCGCCCCCCGGTCTCGAGTTCGTGGGCGGTGTCCTTCTCCTTGCGCTCGGCACCGGAGGCGAGCCGGTCGGCCTCGGTGACGATCCAGGTCCAGGGACGGGCATCGTCCGGCTTGTGGTGGTAGACGGCGCACACCCGCGCGCGCTCGCCGTCGATGCCGGCGGCAAACCGCTTGCGGTTGGCGTCGAAGAAGGCCTCGGTGAACAGCACATGGCGATAGCCGTAGCGGCCGCCGCCCACCTCCGGCAGCCACTCGGCCTCGTTGTTTTGAACATAGGCGGGCAACTCCTCCTCGGACGAGGCGCGCTGGCCGAGCTTGCCCACATCGTGCAGGAAGGCTCCGAGCGCCAATTCGTCGAGGGTCGGCGGGGTCATCGCATCTCCTCCCGAAGCGAAACGGGAACCTAGCTCGGCCGTTGGTGCGATGGCGCCTCGGCAGGCCTGCCGGCCGGGGCGGTGCGGTACTTGCCCATCCCCATGCTCGCCCCCTTGCCGAGATGCAGCCAGCGGCCGAAGGCGAGCAGCGGGCCGAACTCCGGTGCCGCGCCGAGGTCGAGGGTGAAGGATCCCACGAGCCCGCCCATGGGCGTGAGACCCCCCTGGCGGGCGGAGCGGCGCGTCTGTTCCTGCCAGCGCAGCTGCTGGGCCAGCACGGGCACCGATTGGGCGCGCAGCTTGAGGGCGCGGAAGTCCCAGTCCGGCGGCTTCCCGTAAAAGGCGGCGAGAAGACCGATGCGGCGCACGAGGGGCATCAGGAAGGCCCGGGCGGTGAACCGGTCCGGTCCCAACAGCCGGCCTTCGTAGACAAGGCGCAGCGGACGCTCGAGATGGACCCGCACGGGCCCCGCGGCGCCGGAATCGCCGTCCGGACCGGTGCGCTCCTCCGGGCCCTCCACGGCAGCCAGCTGCAGCCGTCCGCGCCCGAGGCCGATGCCCTGGGCCGCCCCCAGCTCGAGCGCCTTGAGCACATAGAGGGCATGCCGGCGCGCGCCGCCCAGGATCCGCACCTCGAGCTCGAAGGCCTCGCCCGGTTCGAGCGCCACCGGGGTCGGCGTGCGGGGATCGAGCAGATAGGGCGTCGGCACCCGTTCGTAGCGGCGCATGAGCGGCAGGTCGGGCCGCGGCCGGGGCTCGAACACCACCGGATAGGGACAGCTCCGCTCGAGCGGACAGCCCTCGCAGGGACGGCCCCGCATGACGCACACGAGCCGCTTGAGCTGCCGGCCCAGCACCCCGCGCCAGGCGGAGCCGGCAAAGGCGCCGAAACGCACCGGGGTCTCGGCCACAAACCGCAGCCGATAGCGGTGCAAGGCAAGCGACATGGGCGTTTCCCCCAACCCTATCCCGACCGGGATGGCGGGAGACTAACCTAGGCTTCGGCCGCGAGGCAAATCGGCAGGCTTGCCGGCCGGGACCGCTCGCAGCAAGCGGGGCCGCGCTTGTGGGCGGGCGGCAGACGACGGGTTTGGGGTCGATCGCACCGGCAAAGCCGGAGCGGGGAGGGGGCGCCGCATCGAAGCCGCGCGCCCAACGAGGCCCCCGACGGCGGCGCTATGGACGGCCTCGGGCAGCGCGCCACAGCGGCTTGCCCATCGGCTGCGGGAAGGGCCGGAGATGCTGGCAGGCGTGGATGACGGGCTAGCGATGGTAGCGGAGGAGGGTGAAGGGCAGGCGATGGTAGCGGAGGAGGGATTCGAACCCCCGACCCACGGATTATGATTCCGCTGCTCTACCGCTGAGCTACTCCGCCGCCGGCGAGCTGCCATCTATGGAGGCGGCCGGACGGTGTCAAGGCGGACGGCCACAGGGCGGGGTGCGGCCACAAGCAGGAGCGCCGCATCATGCGGGTCGCACGCCACACCGCCCTGCCCTTGCCGGCCGGGCGGCCCGGCGATCGCGCTCCGCAAACCTGCCGCCCGCCGCCGTGCGCGCCTCCGCACCGGATCCGAGGGAACGTCGGCGAGACCCAGCACATCGTCCCTGTACCGAAGCGCCCAAAACCCTCGGGTTCGCTCCCCGCACGGCGCATCGCCGCGCCGGCGGGCCCGGCACCATGCGCCCGGGATCGTGACGCGACGCGCGGGCCTCCGCACGACGCATGGCCGCGCCGGCGGAGCTTGCGGGCTCCATCCTCATCCCGGCCCCGCCGGGCCGCGCGCGGCCGGGGCCCAGGCGGCGGCAGCGCGAGAAGACCAAGCCCGCCACATGGCATCAATACGAAGCATCAACCCGACAAAACAATAAAACACCTCAGTCCATCGCGTCATCCCATCACGGCAGCGCCCACATGGTTGCGGCACATCATGTTATCATACCCGCACGAGCTCATCTGTATATCACGTTAACGCACCACATCGGTACGCTACGTCAGCGCATAACATCATTCCGCCACGTCCGTACACCATTTCAGTACCTTATACTAAAGCACATTTCATCAGCGCATCGCATCAGCGCTCCATGCCAGTCCAATCGCATCACGGCTTGGCATCATTGCGCCCGTCCGTGCACCACGTCGGTACATGACTCTCGTGCATGGCGTTCGGAAATCTCACTCGTGCATCCCACCAGCACAGCACGTCACATCGGTGTATCGCGTCAGCGCAACATACGAGTGCAGTCG
>JALSGW010000224.1 GCA_026982585.1 Alphaproteobacteria bacterium
GTCAACGACCGCCCCGCCGCGGACGGGATCGGCGGCGGTTGACCTCATTTCGCGCCGGCATAGAATTCCTGCTGGAACCTTTGCGATCGGGTGACGGTCGGTGCGGTTTCCCCTGGGTGTCATTCACCCGGGCAGCGCGGACAGGCCAGGCGGGACTTCACATCGACGCGACGTCGGAATCACCGCAAGGATCCCGTCCAGCCGGACGGGGTCGTCTGTAACAAATCCTTGTTTTTCTTCACAAAAGGAACGTAGTTTTCGCGGCGAATTCGCGGTATCCTGGGCCGCATGGGCTCCCGTATTGGAGTGCCGATGCGGCGAATGACGTTTACATGAGATGAGGAGTATGTTCTATTGTTATCGGTACGCCGGGCCTTCCGGTGCGGGCCGCGCGGCGCCGCTCGAGAGCCGGGGGCAGAGCGAGGTGACGACGGATGCAGGGTGAACGGCTCGACTTCGCCGCTTTGATCGAACGGGATCGCAGCGAACAGCAGCAGCAACAGTGGCGGGGCACCTTTCTCGAGTATCTGGAGATCGTCAAGGCCGATCCCAAGGTCGCCGACCTCGCTCACAAGCGTCTGTATGAAATGATCATCGCCAGGGGCGTGAGCGAACTCGACGTGGAGAGCGATCCCCAGGCCAAGCGCCTGTTCGGAGACCGGCGCATCCGGGTCTACCATTTCTTCAAGGACGAGTTCTTCGGCATGGAGCGCACGCTCGAGAAGATCGTGCGTTATTTCCACTCGGCGGCGATGGGGGGCGAGGAAAGCCGCCAGGTGCTCTATCTCATGGGACCGGTGGGCTCCGGCAAGAGCTCGCTCGTCGAGCATCTCAAGCGCGGGCTCGAGGAGCTGCCGCCCATCTACGCCATCGACGGCTGCCCCATGCACGAGGAGCCGTTGCACCTCATCCCGCGCCATCTGCGGCCGGCGTTCGAGGACATGCTCGGGGTGCGCATCGAGGGGGATCTCTGTCCGGTGTGCCGCTGGCGGCTCAAGGAGGAGTTCGGCGGCAAGTACGAAGAGGTGCCGGTGCACACGGTGCGTTTCTCGGCCCGGGCGCGGCGCGGCATCGCGGTGGTGCCGCCGGTGGACCCGAACAACCAGGACACCTCGGTGCTGATCGGCTCGGAGGACATCTCCAAGCTCGACCGCTACTCCGAGGGCGATCCGCGGGTGCTGGAGCTCAACGGCGCCTTCAACGCCGGCAACCGGGGGATCGTGGAATTCATCGAGGTGTTCAAGAACGAGACCGAATATCTCCATACCATGATCACCGCCACCCAGGAGAAGTTCGTCCCGGCGCCGGGCCGCCACGGCACCGTATACGTCGACTGCTGCATCGTCGCCCATTCCAACGAGGCCGAGTGGCAGAAGTTCAAGGCGGACCACACCAACGAGGCGATCTTGGACCGCATTGTGGTGGTCAAGGTGCCCTACAACCTGCGGCTCAGCGAGGAGGTCAAGATCTACCAGAAGTTCCTGCGGCGGGCCCGGTTCGCCGCCAAGATCGCGCCGCACACCCTCGAGATCGCCTCCATGTTCGCCATCCTCACCCGCCTCGAGCCGACGCCGAAGTGCGATCTCATGACCAAGCTGCGCATCTACAACGGCGAGGAGGTGCTGGAGAAGGGCCGGCCCAAGAAGCTCACCGCCCATGAGCTCATGGAGGACGCCAAGCGCGAGGGCATGTTCGGCATCTCCACCCGCTTCATCATGAAGGCGCTCGATACCGCCCTCACCCAGAACGACGGGGTCATCCACCCCATCAACGTGCGCGAGGCGCTGATCCAGATGGTGAAGGACGGGGACTTCCCGGAGGACACCCGCAAACAATATTTGGAATTTCTGCAGGACACGCTGCACAAGGTCTATCTGGAACTGCTCGAGAAGGACATCACCAAGGCCTTCGTCTATTCCTTCCGCGACCAGGCGGAGACCCTGTTCCAGAACTATCTCGACCACGCCGAGGCCTTCGTCACCAAGAGCCGGGTCAAGGATCCCGTGACCCACGAGGACATGGATCCGGACGAGGGGTTCCTGCGCTCCATCGAGGAGCAGATCGCGGTCATCGGGCCGGCGGCGCAGGGCTTCCGCCAGGAGGTGATCGCCTATCTGTGGGCCGCCTCGCGCCGGGGCGAGAAGATCTCCTACGAATCCTACGAGCCGCTCAAGGAGGCCATCGAGCGCAAGCTCACGAGCTCGGTCAGGGAGATCTCGCGCATCGTCACCAAGGCGCGCACCCGGGACGAGGAACAGCGGAAGAAGTACGATGCCATGGTGGAAAACCTCATCGAGCAGGGTTACAACGAGGAGAGCATCGACACCATCCTCAAATACGCCGCCAACCATTTGTGGCGCGACTAGCGGGATGCCGGCGGGAGCGGGCCCATGACCACCGTCTTCCGCCCCTATTCCGAGAGCGATGCGCTCAGGTCCGACCGCAGCGCCGGCGACCGCAAGCGCCATCGGGAGAAGCTCCGGCGGGCGATCCGCGAGAACATCGCCGACATCATCGCCGAGGAGAGCATCATCGGCCGCAGCGGCGACCGCATCATCAAGGTGCCGATCCGCGGGGTGCGGGAGTATCGCTTCACCTTCGGCGACAACGAGGGCGGGGTGGGGCAGGGCGAGGGGGACACCCAACCCGGCCAGGTGATCGGCCAGAGCGGGCGGCGCGGGCGAAGAGGTGCCGGCGGCGCCGGCAACCGGCCCGGCACCGACTACTACGAGACCGAGATCACCCTCGAGGAACTCGTGGACATCATGTTCGAGGACCTCGAGCTCCCGGACCTCGAGCGCAAGGCGCTCAGGCAGATGCTCTCCGAGCGGGTGGCGCGGCGCAAGGGGTTCCGCAGACAGGGCGTGCGGGTCCATCTCGACCGGCGGCGGACCGCCAAGGCGCGCATCCGCCGGCTGATCGCGAGCGGCAAGCTGGCGGCGCTGCGCGAACCCGGCGGGGAGGAGGAGCGCCTGCCCTTTCACCGCGACGACCTCACCTACAAACGCCTGCGCCCGGACGTGCGGGAGGAGAGCAACGCGGTCGTCATCTGCATCATGGACACCTCGGGGTCCATGGATCGCCTCAAGAAGTATCTGGCGCGGAGTTTCTTCTTCCTTCTGTATCAGTTCGTGTGCACCAAGTACCACAACGTCGACATCGTGTTCATCGCCCACCACACCCACGCCACCGAGGTGACGGAGGAGGAGTTCTTCCACAAGGGGGAATCGGGCGGCACGATCATCTCCTCGGGCTACAAGAAGGCCATCGAGATCATCAAGGACCGCTACCATCCCGCGCACTGGAACATCTACGCGTTTCATTGTTCGGACGGGGACAACTTCGACTGCGACAACGAGGAGGCGTTGCGCACCGCCCGGGAGCTGTGCGAGCTGTGCAACCTCTTCGGCTACGGCGAGATCAAGCCGCTCGGCTCGCATTACTACGAGGGCTCGATGCTGGAGCGGTTCCGCAACCTCGGCGCCGAGAATTTCCAGTCGGTGCTGATCGAACGACGCGAGGACATCTGGCCGGCCTTCAAGTCCTTCATGGCCCGGGAGCGCACGGTCCAGCCGAGCCCGGCGTGAGAAAGCGCGGAGGAGGCGCATGGCGGAGTGGAGTGTGGCCGACCTCGAGCGTTGGGATGCGCGCATCCGCGAGAAGGTGGCGGAGTTCGGGCTCGACGTCTACGATCAAGAGTTCGAGATCTGCGACCAGGAGGCCATGCTCGGCTTCATGGCCTATCACGGCATGCCGGCGCACTATCCGCACTGGAGCTTCGGCAAGGCCTTCGAGCAGATCAAGACCATGTACGACTACGGCGTGCAGGGGCTGCCGTATGAGATGGTGATCAACTCCGACCCCTGTCTCGCCTATCTCATGCGCGACAACAGTCTCTGCCTGCAGCTGCTCACCATCGCTCACGTCTACGGCCACAACGATTTCTTCAAGAACAACTTCCATTTCCGCACCGCCACCGACGCCAAGGAGACGTTGGCGGCGTTCAAGGCCCGGGCCGATCGGGTGCGGGCGTACATCGAGGACCCGTCGATCGGCGCCGAGGAGGTGGAGCGGTTTTTGGACGCCGCCCATGCGCTCGCCTACAACCGCAGGCGCGATCTCGCCGTGCGCAAGCTCGGGCTCGAGGAGCAGCGGGCGCGCATTCTGGCCCGCCACCGGCCGCGCCCGGATCCCTTCGCCCATCTGGTCGCCCCGGAGCCGGAGCCGGAGGCGGAGCTGGAATCCGAACTGCACCGGATACCGCCGGAGCCCGAGGAGGACATCCTGCTGTTCATCCGCGACCACAACCCGCGGCTCGCGGAATGGCAGAAGGACCTGCTCACCATCGTGGACGAGGAGGCCCAGTACTTCATCCCCCAGATCGAGACCAAGATCATGAACGAGGGCTGGGCCAGCTTCTGGCACCACCGTATCCTGCACGCCCTCGACCTGCCGCAGGCACTCCAGCTGGAGTTCCTGGTGCGGCACAACCAGGTGGTCTGTCCGCATCCCGGAAGCCTCAACCCCTACCACATCGGCTTCGTCATCTGGCGCGACATCGAGGAGCGCTACGGCCGGGAGAAGCTGTTCGAGGTCCGCGAGACCGACCGCGACACCTCGTTCCTGCGCCGCTTTCTCACCCCCGAGCTGATGCGCGAACTCGACCTGTTCACCTACAAGCCGCGCGGCGATCACCTGGTGGTGACCAAGGTGGCGGACGAGGACAACTGGGAGGAGGTCAAACGGGAACTGTTGCGGCAGGTGGGGATGAACGCCTTTCCGGTGATCCGCATCCACGACGCCGACTACCGCGGGCGGCGCGCGCTCTATCTCGTGCACGCGCACGACGGCCGCGACCTGGACCTGACCCACGCGGAGAAGACCCTCGAATATGTCCGCACCCTGTGGGGCCAGGACGTGTTCCTCGAGACCCGGCTGCGCGGCAAGCGAGCGCTCATGAGCGCCACCGGCGCCGGTTTCGACGCCAAGCTCCTGAGCTGAGCGCATCCCCCTTGTGCGGGCGCGGTTTATTCGTATATGCTAATATGGAAACCGCGAGCAGGGAGAGATGCGCATGGCCAGCGGCCCGAAGCCCCAGGTGGAGGCGTTCTTCGATCCGGAGACGGCGACCATCTCCTACGTCGTCGCCGACCCGCACACCCGCAAGGCGGCGGTGATCGACGCCGTGCTCGACTACGATGCCGCTTCGGGGCGGACCTCCACCCGTTCCGCCGACCGCATCGTCGACTTCGTGCGCGGGCGGGACTTGGATGTGGAGTGGATCCTCGAGACCCACGCCCACGCCGATCATCTCTCGGCCGCCCGTTATCTCAAGTCCAAGCTCGGCGGGCGGGTCGGCATCGGCGAGCGCATCGTGGAAGTGCAGCGCATCTTCCGCGAGCTGTTCAATCTCGAGCGCACCTTCAACACCGACGGCCGCCAGTTCGACCATCTCTTCAAGGACGGCGAGCGCTTTCGCATCGGCGAGCTCGAGGGGCGGGTGATGTTCACCCCGGGCCACACCCCCGCCTGCGCGACCTACATCATCGACGGTGCTGCCTTCGTCGGCGACACCCTGTTCATGCCGGATGTGGGCACCGCGCGGGCGGACTTTCCGGGCGGCGACGCCCGCACGCTCTACCGTTCGATCCAGAAGATCCTTTCCCTGCCGGACGATACGGTGCTCTATCTGTGCCACGACTATCCGCCGCCCGGACGCGAGCCCAAGTGGGTGAGCACGGTGGCGGAGCAGAAGGCGAAGAACATCCATATCGCCGGCAAGAGCGAGGAGGAGTTCGTGCAGTTGCGCACCGCCCGCGACAAGACCCTGCCGGTGCCGAAACTGCTCATCCCCTCGATCCAGATCAACATCCGCGCGGGCGATCTGCCGCCGCCGGAGGAGGACGGGGTGCGCTACATCAAGGTCCCGCTCAACCGCCTCTAGGCGAAGGCGCGGCGGGGCTTGGGCCGTCCGCGCTGCGTGCGGCGGGACGCGAGCCGACGGCGCGCCGATCGTCGGTCCAGACGTGGGTCTGCGCTCCGTGCGGCGGGATGCGAGGGCTTGGAACGCCTTGGGAGGGGAAGCCCTAAGGCCCGCCTCCGGCGGCAAAGACCCGCGCCGCAGCGTGCAACCACCGGCCCTTCAGCGCCTCCATCCGGCTTGCCTGCGATGGCGGTGCGCTGGGCGTGGGGCTTGGGGATCAGGGATAACAGCCGGCCTTGCGGGCGCGGGCTTTGAGCAGGGCGAGCACCACCTCGAGGGTCGGCACCGGGATATCGAGCCGTTCCGCGATCTCCACCACCGCGCCCAAAAGCGCGTCCACCTCCATGCGCCGGCCCCGCTCGAGATCCTGGAGCATGGAGGTCTTGTGGGCGCCGACGCGCGCCGCCCCGTCGATGCGCCGGTCGACGTCGAGGGGAAAGCGCACCCCGAGCCGCGCCGCCACCTCCTGCGCCTCCAGCATCATGCGGCGTGCGAGCGGGCGCGTCTCGGGTCCGGTGGCGAGGCGGTCCAGGGTTTCGAGGGTGAGGGCGCTTAGCGGGTTGAAGGCGAGGTTGCCCCACAGTTTGAACCAGATGTCCTCGCGGATGCGCGGGCGCACCGGCGCCTTGAAGCCCGCACCCTGGAGGAGGCGGGCGAGGGTGCGGGCGCGCGTGCTGAGCTCGCCCGAGGGCTCGCCGATCAGGAAGCGGTCTCCCTCCACCCATCGCACCACCCCCGGCTCCACCACCTCCGCCGCCGGATAGACCACACAGCCGAGCGCCCGCTCGGGGCCGATGGTGCGCCACTGGACGGCGCCGGGATCCACCGATTCCAGCACCCGGTTTTCGAGCGGGCCGGGATGGCGGTAGAAGTACCACCAGGGAATACCGTTCTGGGCGGTGACCACGGCGGTGTCGGGGCCGAGCAGCGGGGCGAGCCGGGGGGCGATCTCCGGGCCGGCCGGGGCCTTGACGGCGACGATCACATAGTCTTGGGGCCCGAGTTCGGCGGGCTCCGCCACCGCCCGCACCGGCACCGTGAAATGTTCGCCGCCGGCGGCGATCAGGGTGAGGCCCCGCGTCTGCAGCGCCTCGAGCTGGGCGCCGCGGGCGATCAGGGCGATCTCGGCCTGTTGGGCGCGCACCATGCGGGCTGCGAGCAGTCCGCCGATGGCGCCGGCGCCGTAGACGGCGATCCTCATGGCGCGAGCCCGAGCAGGCGGGCGAGGCCGAGGCGCTGCAGCTTGCCCGTGGGCCCCTTGGGGATCTGTTCCACGAACAGGATGCGCCGCGGCACCTTGAACGACGCCAGACGTTCGGCGGCGAAGGCGCGCAGCTCGCGCTCGCTTGTCTCCACACCGGGCCGCAGCACCACCGCCGCCGCCACCTCCTCGCCCAGCTTCGGATGCGGCACGGCGAAGGTCACCGCCTGCGCCACCGCCGGATGTTCCAGGAGCACGTGGTCCACCTCCAAAGGCGCCACCTTCTCGCCGCCGCGGTTGATGATCTCCTTCTTGCGTCCGACCAGGTGGAGATAGCCGTCTTCGTCGAAGCGGGCGAGATCGCCGGTGCGGAACCATCTCCGTTCGTCGGCGACGAAGAATGACTCGCGGTTGGCCCGTGGGTTGCGGAGATAACCCGGGGTGAGGTTGGGGCCGGAGATCACCACTTCCCCTTCGCTGTCGGTGAAGCGGCCCGCCTCGTCCACGAGCGCCACCCTGGGCCCGGCGGGAAGACCGCAGCTGCCCGGCTTGCGCACCCCGGGCGGCAGGGGGTTGCTCGCGATCTGGTGGGCGGCCTCGGTCATGCCGTAGGCCTCGATCACCGGCACGGCGAAGATGCGCTCGAGCTCGGCGGCCACCTGCGGCGGCAGGGGGGCGGAACTCGAGCGCAACAGGCGCAGCCGGAGCCCGTCCCGCACCTCCCGGCGCCGCTCCGCCCGGGCCAAGAGCGCCTGGTACATGGTGGGCACGGCGGTCATCCAGGTGGCACCGCTCGCTGCAAGCCAGCGCACCATCTTGAGCGCGTCGAACCCCGGCGCCACCGTCACCGTTCCGCCGGCGTAGAGAGGCGCGAGCAGGGCTGCCACGAGGCCGTGGATGTGGAACAGCGGCATCACCACGAGGCCGCGGTCCTCGGGGCCGAGCGCGAGGCTGTGGGCGATGTGCTCCGCCGAGCTGAGCAGGTTGGCGCGGGTGAGCGGCACCATCTTGGGCCGCGAGGTGGTGCCCGAGGTGTGCAGGATGAGGGCGATCTCCGGATCCACGGAGGCTGCCGCAGCGGCGGGCCGGCCGTCCTCGCGGGCGAGATCGAAATCGCCCGCCCGCTCCCCTCGCGGCCTCAGCCTGAGCACCGGAACGGCGAGCGCGCGCGCGGCCTGCACGGCCTCCTCAGGCCCCTCGGCGCCGACCAGGAGCGCCTTCGGCCTCAGGTCCTCAAGATAGAAGCGCCATTCCTCCCTGCGGAAGGCGGGGTTCAAAGGCGCGGCGACGGCGTGCGCGGCCACCGCGAGAAAGGCGGTCGCCGCCGCAGGACCGCCCGAAAGCGCCATCGCCACCACATCGCCCCTATCGATGCCCCAACCCCGCAAGCGCTCGCCGGTGCGCCGGCAGAGCTCGGCGAGCTCCCCGTAGGTGAGGGGCACCCCTTCGAGGGCAGAGAGAGCCTCGGCGGATGGCGGATGACGCGCGAGAAGGGCGGCGAACGCTTCGGCCATCGTCCGCTCCCGCAAGGGTGATCGATGGTCTTGCTCTTGCCCCGAACCGCCCCCTGCCGGCAAGAGGGTCGTGGCCTATGTTCGCTCACGGAGCCGGGATGGGGGAAGCGTCGCGATGCGCAAGTCGGTGGTGTGCGCCTTGGCTGCGTTGATGGCCGTCGTGGAGGCGGCGCCTGCCCGCGCGCAGGGCCGGGTGGTGGCCGAGGTGGAAAGCGAACAGGCCCGCTTTCGGCTGGTGGAGCTCGTGCGCGGGCTCGAACGTCCCTGGAGCCTCGCCTTCCTGCCGGACGGGCGCATGCTGGTGAGCGAGCGGCCCGGCAGGCTGCGTTACGTGGATCTCGAACAGGGTGTGGATCCGACCCCGCTTTCCGGGGTGCCCGAGGTGTGGGCGCGCGGCCAGGCGGGGTTGTTGGACGTGGCCTTGGACCCCGATTTCGCCGCCAACCGCACCCTGTATCTGTCCTATGTGGCGGAGGGAGAGGCGGGTGCGGCGGTGCGGGTGGCCCGCGCCCGCCTGCACGACCACGCCCTCGAGGAGCTCAGGGTCATCTTCCGGTCCAACGCCGAGGCGCGTTCGGCCATCAACTTCGGATCGCGCCTGTTGCTCGCGGACGGTTTTCTCTACATCACGGTGGGCGACCGGGCGCGGCGCGAGCTGGCCCAGGATCTGCGCAGCCACGCCGGCAAGGTGGTGCGCATCCGGCCCGACGGCACCGCGCCCGAGGACAACCCCTTGCGCGAGCAGCGGGGGGCCCTGCCGGAGATCTTCACCTACGGCCACCGCAACCCGCAGGGGATCGCCCGCGAGCCGTCCACCGGCGCCATCTGGATCCACGAGCACGGGCCGCAGGGCGGCGACGAGGTCAACCGCCTCATCCCCGGCGCCAACTACGGCTGGCCGCTCTACACCTACGGGCGGGAATACGGCACCGGGGCGCCGATCGGGCTCGGCACCGAGGGGCCCGGGGTGGAATCGCCGCTTTGGGTGTGGACGCCTTCGATTGCCCCCTCGGGGATGGCCTTCTATGCGGGCGACGCCTTTCCCGAATGGCGGGGCGATCTGCTGATCGGGGCGCTGCGCGGCCAGATGCTGGTGCGGCTCGAGGTCGAGGGGGGCCGGGTGGTGGCGGAGGAGCGTTTGATCCGCGGGCTCATCGGCCGGATTCGCGACGTGCGGGTGGGTCCCGATGGGCTCGTCTATCTGCTCACCGACGCCCGCGACGGCGGCATCTACCGGCTCGAGCCCGCCGGCTGAGCCGGCGCCTTGGCAGGCCGGGCGCGGCGGCGGTAGAAGGGCACGGCGGCCTCGGGCCGCGGCAGCGAGGGGAAGGGACGCCCATGACCAACGTCGCCGTGGTCGGTGCGCAGTGGGGGGACGAGGGCAAGGGCAAGATCGTCGACTGGCTGTCGGTGCGCGCCGATGTGGTGGTGCGCTTCCAGGGCGGCCACAACGCCGGCCACACCCTGGTGGTGGACGGCCGGGTCTACAAGCTCTCCTTGCTGCCCTCGGGGGTGGTGCGGCCGGGCAAACTGTCCGTGATCGGCAACGGGGTGGTGATCGATCCCTGGGCGCTGTTGGCCGAGATCGAGGAGCTCAGGCGGCTCGGCGTGTCGGTGACCAGCGAGAACCTGCGCATCGCCGAGAACGCGCCGCTCATCCTGCCGCTGCACGGGGAGCTGGACCGGGCGCGGGAGCGGGTGCGGGCGGAGCGGCCGGGCGGCACCGGCCGCATCGGCACCACCGGCCGCGGCATCGGTCCGGCCTACGAGGACAAGGTGGCCAGGCGGGCGATCCGGCTGTGCGATCTCGCCGACCGCAACCTGCTCATCGCCAAGATCGACGAGCTGCTGCTGCACCACAACGCGCTGCGCCGCGGGCTCGGCATCCCGGAGGTGGACGGCGAGCGCCTGCTCGCCGAGCTCGAGGCGCTGGCGCCCAAGATCCTGCCCTTCGCCGAGCCGGTGTGGCTGCGGCTTGCGGAACTGCGGCGGGCGGGCCGGCGCATCCTGTTCGAGGGGGCGCAGGGGGCGATGCTGGACGTGGACCACGGCACCTATCCCTTCGTCACCTCCTCGAACACCCTCGCCGCCCAGGCGGCGCTGGGCGCAGGGGTGGGACCGGACACGGTCGGCTATGTGCTCGGCATCTGCAAGGCCTACACCACCCGGGTCGGCGCCGGGCCGTTTCCGACCGAGCTTTGTGACGACACCGGGCGGCTGCTGGGCGAGCGGGGACACGAGTTCGGCACCGTCACCGGAAGGCCGCGGCGCTGCGGCTGGTTCGATGCGGTGCTGGTGCGCCAGGCGGTCAAACTCGGCGGCATCACCGGCTTGGCCCTGACCAAGCTCGACGTGCTCGACGGTTTCGAGCGCATCAAGGTGTGCACCGCTTATTGTCTCAACGGCCAGCTGCTGCACCATCTGCCGGCGGCGATGGCCGCCCAGGCGCGGGTGGAGCCGGTCTACGAGGAGCTCGAGGGCTGGCGCGAGAGCACCCGCGGCGCGCGCAGCTTCGCCGAACTGCCGGCGGCGGCGGTGAAATACGTCAAGCGTCTCGAGGAACTGGTGGAATGCCCGGTGGCGCTGCTCTCGACCAGTCCCGATCGGGACGACACGGTGCTGGTGCACGATCCCTTCGCCGACTGAGGCGGGGCGCCGGAGGCCGGGCACCCGCGCCCGGTGCGGCGCGTTGACAAGGAAAGCGGGCGCTGGAATGGTGTGGCCGTGGAAACGTCCTGGAGGGAAGGGAGGAGAGCATGGCACGCCGCTCAGCGCCTTTTGCGGGGCCCGCTGTGGATCGCCGCCGCTTTGTCGCGGGCGGCCTCTCGGTCGCCGTCGCCCTCGGCGCCGCGCGCTGGCCGCGGGCGGGCGAGGCGATGCGCGTCAACGTCTACAACTGGGACACCTACATCGGCGAGACCACCCTCGACGATTTCACCCGCGCGACCGGCATCAGCGTGCGCTACGACCTCTATGCCAGCAACGACGAACTGTTCGCCAAGCTGCGCGCCGGCAATCCCGGCTACGACGTGATCTTCCCCTCCAACGACTACGTCGAGCGCATGATCGCCGCCGACATGCTGCTGCCGCTCGATCAGGACAAGATTCCGAACCGGGTGCACATCGATCCGGTGTTCCAGGACCCCGCCTTCGATCCCGGCCGGCGGTTCAGCCTCCCCTACATGTGGGGCACCATGGGCATCGGCTATCGCAAGTCGGTGGCGAGCCCCTCGAGCTGGAAGGCGGTGCTGGATCCGGATGAGGCGCACTGCGGGCGGGTGTCGCTGCTCAACGACACCACGGTGATCCAGGCGGCGCTCAAATATCTCGGCTATTCGATCAACAGCACCGATCCCAAGGAGATCGACGAGGCGGCCGAACTGTTGATCCGCAGCAAACGCTGCATCAAGAGCTTCGCCCCCGACACCGGCCAGGACCTGCTGCTCGCCGGCGAGGTGGATCTGGCGCTCGAGTGGAACGGGGACATCCTCCAGGTGATGGAGGAGGACGACGATCTCTCCTACGTGGTGCCCGAGGAGGGGAGCATCCGCTGGGAGGACACCATGTGCATCCCCAAAGGGGCGCCCCATCCGGACAACGCCCACGCCTTCATCAACTTCATCCTCACCCCGGAGGTGCACGCGGCGATCGCCACCTATATCAAATACGCCTGCCCCAACCGCTCCGCGCTCGCCTTCATCCCCAAGGAGGACCTCGAGAACCCCGCCATCTACCCGCCGCGCGAGGTGCTCGAGAAGTCCGAGGTCTCGGTGTACAAGGGCGAGGAGGTGGAGAGCCTCTACGAACGCGCGCTCACCCGGGTGCTGGCGGCCTGAGCTCCGGGCAGACCGCGAAGCCTTGATGTCCCGGTCTTAGGAGTATATACCTAAGACGGCATCGGTTTCGAGGTCGCCCATGTTCTTCATCACCAACCGGCGCATGCTGGGCGGGCAGCGCTCGCAGGCGGGGCGGCGGCTTCGCTTCGATCCCGCCGATTCCGACCCCTCGCCTTCGCTCTTCTTCGCCGAACGGCGCGGCCGCGACGACTACGTCGAGCTCACCAGCATCCCCTTTTTCAACGCGCTGCGCAAGAGCCCGCGGGCGCAGCTGTTGTTCTACCTCCACGGGTTCAACAGCCAGCCCGAGCCGGACATCTTTCCCACCGCCGAGACCCTCCAGCGTTATCTCGACCAGCTCACCGGCTCCCAGGTGGAGGTGGTGCCGTTGGTGTGGCCGAACGACGACGATTTCGGCATCATCCGCGACTATTTCGACGATCAGGACGCGGCGGAGATGAGCGGCTTCGCCTTCGCCCGGGTGCTGGGCAAGTTCCTCGACTGGCGCGCGCGGCTGCCCGCCCATGCCCCTTGCCTCAAGCACGTCAACCTGCTCGCCCATTCCATGGGCAACCGGGTCTTGCGCTTCGCCCTCGCCAAATGGCGGCGCGACCGCGGCGAGCCGCCGGCGCTGTTCCGCAGCGTCTTCATGGTGGCGGCGGACGTCGCCAACGAGAGCCTCGAGCCCGGCGAGCCGGGCTACGCCATCACCCGCGCCGCGCGCAATGTGGTGGTGTACTACGCCGCCGACGACTTCGCCCTGCGCTCGAGCAAGGTGGCCAATTTGCGCAACAAGATCGTCTCCCGCAGGCTCGGCCACAGCGGGCCCGAGGACCTCGCCCGCACCCCCGACAACGTGTTCGCGGTGGACTGCGATGCGGTCAACGACCGCTACGACCGGCTCGGCCACACCTATTTTCTGGGCGACGAGCGCGGGCGGCCGGGGGCGGTGATCGCCCACATCGCCGCCACGCTCATGACCGGCCGGCCGCCCGGATTCGATGACGGCAAGCGACGCTTCCGTCTGCCCGCCGATTTCGCGCAGCGCGCGCTCGCCCAGGCGGCCTAGGGCCAAACGCCGTCCTGGCGCAGGACGTGCGCCAGGGCATCCAGGGTGGCCTCCGCCCGCCTCGCGAGTTCGTCGATCTCCTCCTCGGCGAGCACGAGCGGCGGGGCGAGCACCATCACGTCCCCGATCGCGCGCATGACAAGTCCGTGGGCGAGGGCGAGCTCCCGGCAGCGGATGCCCGCCTTGTGCTCCGGCGCGAAGGGCGTGCCGTGCCGCTTGTCGGCCACCAGTTCGATGGCGGCGAGCATGCCCAGCACGCGCACCTCTCCCACGAGCGGGTGCTGGGCGAGCTGGTGGAGTCTTCGGGCGAACCGTTTTCCGGGCGACGAGCCGGCGCGGGTGAAAAGACGCCGCTCTTCCATGACGGCCAGGGTCTCGAGGGCCACCCGGCAGGCCACCGGATGGCCGGCCCAGGTGCCGCCGTGGGCGAATTCGAGATCCGATTCCAACAGGGCGGCGGCCACCCGCGGACCGAAGGCCACCGCCGCGAGCGGCTGGTAGCCGGAGGTGAGGCCCTTGGCCATGGTGACGATGTCGGGGGTGAAGCCGCAGGTCTCGAAGCCCCAGCGGCGCCCGGTGCGGCCGAGCCCGCAGATGACCTCGTCGGAGACCAGCAGCACGTCATAGCGGCGGCAGATACGCTCCACCTCCGGCCAGTAGCCGGGCGGCGGCACGATCACCCCGCCTGCGCCCTGCACCGGTTCGCCGAAGAAGGCCGCCACCTTCTCGGGCCCGAGGCGCAGGATCGCCTCCTCGAGCCGCCGGGCCGCCTCGCGGCCGAAGGCTTCGGGCGACAGGTGACGCCCTTCCCGGTACCAGTAGGGATCCTCGATGTGGTGGAAGCGGGCGAGCGGCAGGTCGAAGGGGGCGTGCATGGGCGCGAGACCGGAGAGGCTGCCCGAGCCGAGGCCGACGCCGTGGTAGGCGCGCCGGCGCGAGATGATGAGCTTTTTCTCGGGGCGCCCGGCGAGGTTCCAGTAGTACCAGATGGCCTTGATGGCGGTGTCGTTGGCCTCCGATCCGGAGCTCGCGAAAAACACCGAGTCGAAGCCTTGCGGCAACAGCCCGGAAATGGCGGCGGCGAGCTCCACCGCAGGCGGCGTCGCGCATTGGAAGAAGGTGTTGTAGTAGGGGAGTTCCTCGAGCTGGGCCCGGGCCGCCTCGATCAGGCGCGGCTCGCCGTAGCCGAGATTGACGCACCAGAGCCCGGCCATGCCGTCGAGATAGCGCCTTCCCTCGCTGTCCTCGATCCAGCAGCCCCGGGCGCGGGTGATGATGCGCGCGCCCTTTTGGGCGAGCTCCTTGAAGACGGTGAAGGGATGGAGGTGGTGGCGGGCGTCCAGCGCCCGCAATTGATGGGTGTCGTATCGAGCAGAGGGGTTCACCTGCGCCCTGTCCGCATGGTCCCGCGGCCACCCATGGCGGCCGTCGGCGCCGTTGTCTAGACGTTCAAGAGCAGGTGTTCGCGCTCCCAGGAGCTGATCACCCGCTGATAGGCGTCGTGTTCGGTCTGCTTGACGGCGAGCAGCACGGCGACGAAGTCCTCGCCCAGGATCTCCTTGAGCGGTGCACAGCTGGCGAGCTTGCGCATCGCCTCCGGCATCTGCTGGGGCAGGGTCTGGGCGAGGCGGTAGGCGCTGCCCTTGACCGGATCGCTCGCCTCGAGCCCCTGTTCCACCCCGAGCAGCCCGCAGGCGAGGGTGGCGGCGATGGCGAGATAGGGGTTGGCGTCCGCGCCCGCCACCCGGTTCTCGACCCGGGTCGATTCCGGGATCGAGGCCGGCACCCGCAGTCCCACGGTGCGGTTCTCGATGCCCCAGTGGACGTTGATGGGGGCGGTGGAATAGCGCCTGAGGCGCCGGTAGGAGTTGACGTTGGGGGCGAGCAGCAGCAGCGCGGCGGGCAGGTATTTCTGCAGCCCGCCGATGAACTGGTAGAACAGTTCCGAGAAGGGAGGTCCTTCGCCGGGTCCGGCGAACAGGTTGCGTCCGCTCTCCCGGTCATAGAGGCTGAGGTGGACGTGCATGGCCGAGCCCGGCTCGGTCTCGATGGGCTTGGCCATGAAGGTGGCGTAGATGCCGTGCTTGAGCGCGGCCTGGCGCAGGGTGCGCTTGAACAGGAAGGCCTGGTCGGCGAGCTCCAGCGGGTCGCCGTGGTTGAAGTTGATCTCCATCTGCGCCGCGCCGGCCTCGTGGGTGAGGGTGTCGATGTCGATGTTCTGGATCTCGCACCAGTCGTAGAGGTCCTCGAAAATGGGATCGAACTCGTTGACGGCGTCGATGCCGAAGCTCTGCCGTCCGGTCTCGGGACGGCGCGAGCGGCCCACCGGCGGCTCCAGCGGGTAGTCGGGATCGGTGTTGATCTTGGTGAGGAAGAACTCCAGCTCCGGCGCCACCACCGGCCGCCAGCCGTGCTCGCGGCAGCGGGCGATCACCCGCTTGAGCACGTGCCGGCTCGCGATCTCGACGGCGCGGCCGTCGTGGTGGACCGCATCCGCGATCACCACCGCGGTCGGCTCCTCATACCAGGGCACGAGGCGGATCGACCGCGCATCCGGCCGCAGCCGCACGTCGCGATCCACCGGGTCCACCACCGGCTCCTCCGGATCCTCGCCGGTCACCGTCTGCACGTAGATGCTCTCGGGCAGCCTGAGGGTGTCCTCGCGCAAGGAGCGCAGGAATTTGTCGGCGGGCAGGATCTTGCCGCGCGCGATCCCGTTCACGTCCGGGATCACGCATTCCACCTCGGTGATGCGGTGCTCGCGCAGCCAGCTCTCAAACCGGCGCGCGTTCGAGTCGATCTCCATGGGTCAGCCTGGCCTGCGCGCGCCCTTGGGCCGCCTCGCCGAAGGCGGCGAACAGGCGTCGCGAATGGGGGTCCTCGCACACCCTCCACTCCGGATGCCACTGCACCCCGAGCGCGAAACTCCCAGCTCCTTCGACCGACGCCGCCTCGATGGTGCCGTCCTCCGCCACCGCCTCCACCCGCAGCGCCGGCGCGAGCCGGTCGATGCCCTGCTGGTGCAGCGAGTTCACCCAGATCTCGCGCACCCCGCCGAGAATCTCCTGGAGCCGGCCGCCCTCGGCGATTTGCACCCGGTGCGCCGGCCCGTAGCGCTCATCATAGGGCTTGCTCTTGTCGGAGCGGTGGTCGAGGCGACCGGGAACGAGGTGCAGCGAGGTGTGGAGGGTGCCGCCGAAGGCCACGTTGAGCTCCTGCAGCCCCCGGCAGATGGCGAACAGCGGCACGCCGAGCGCCACCGCGCGCTGGAGAAGCGGCAGGGTGGTGGCGTCGCGCTCCGGGTCGGTCAGACCCGCATCCCAGCTGGGACCGCCGTAGCGATGGGGTTCGATGTTGGAAGGGCTGCCGGTGGCCAGCACCCCGTCCAGCCGTGCCAGCAGACCGTCGACATCGAGCTTGGCGCCGATGG
>JALSGW010000225.1 GCA_026982585.1 Alphaproteobacteria bacterium
GCCGCCCCAGAGATCCCGGATGGCCGCGCCGGTGTCCTTGCCCACCTTGCTAAACGAGGAGAGCACGCGGTCGAGGCCGGAGTAGACGGTCTGGATGGTGTCTAATGCATCCCCAACTTTTTGAATGGATTCCGCCGCCTTGTCGGCCCTGTCAGGGAGCAACCCTAGCAGTTGCTCGACGTGCTCCAGCGCTTTGGCGTAGGCCAACCACTCGGCGGAACCCTCCTTGGAGTGGGCGAGGAGCTTTTTTAGCTCCTCGCGTAGGTGTACCAGCTTTTGCCGGTATTGGTCCTGGCCGATCAGCCCGAGCTTGAACTTGGCCTGCAGAACATCAAGGTTGCCTGTGACCGCCTGAATGACCGGTGGAAGACCGCCGAACGCCTGGCGGATGATCTCCAGTTCCTGGCTCGTCAAGCGCCCGTCACGCCAGAAATAGCGCATGGCCTCGACCGCGCCGGAAAAACTCCGCCGGACTGCTTGGACGGTAGCCACCAATCCGTCGCCGAACCGCAGATTCGCGACTTTTTGCGCTGAGTCAAGCAGTTCCTTATTCCAGCGAGCGATGCGCTTGGCCCTCGCTTCTTCCATCTGCTTCAAGCGAGCTAAGCTACGCTGCAACTCGAGGTGCTCCTTCTCAAGCTCGTTTAGCCGCTTTTGCTCGGCGCGGATCTCGGCGAGGGCCTGGCGGCGGTCCCGCTCCGCGTCGGTGAGCTTGGAAGCGGCCTCGAGGGTCCTCCGCGCCGCCTCAGCCTGGGCTCGCATCTCGGCCCCGAGCCCTCCGTGGCGGCGGCGGTAGCCGGGCATCTGGAAGAGCCACGTTGGGGTCTGGCCGACGCCGGCGGTCGGCGCCTCCTCTCGCGGCGACACCACGCCCAGGAAGGCCTGCGTGTACTCGGCCACCCTCGGCGCGGCCTGGCCGAGGAGATCCAACTGGCGCCGGATGGCCTCGTTGAGGGAGAGGATCTTGTCCTTTGCCTGGTCTGCCTTCTCGCCAGTCTGCTCGAGGCCGGCATTTAGCTGTGGGATGGGCGCATTCGCCCCGCCGGCCAGCGCGGCCACGGTTTTGCCAAACTTCTTGGCCTCAATGGTGATTTCGTCGAAAACCTTCTGGGTTGCTCTGGCGGTTTTCCCGAGCGTGCCTTGCACCGTCATGAAGAGCTGGGTCAGGCCCTCCTCAGCGAGCCGGTTGGCGCGGTCAAAGAAGTCAGCACTTTGCTGCGTCGCCGTGTCGAACGCCTGCGAGAGCCCTCCCGCAAGCGCAGACGCAGCGGTTTGCAGGGCAAACCTGGCCCCTTCGATGTTCTTCTCTTGGATCGCCTTCCAGGCGCGATCCAAAAAGAAGAGCGCGCGTTGAAAGGCATCCACGACGCCGCCAAGGGCGCTTCGCCAGAAGGCCACGACCCCGGCCGCGTTGGCCACCACGGCCTGGAAGATCTTCCCGAGCCCGCTGATCGCCTGGGCTCCAAGCGCGGCCCAGCGCTTGAGGTCGGATAGGGACACGCCGAGGGCCTCGAGGATCTTCACCGCGGCGTACCCGGCTGCGGCCCAGGGGGCGAGGCGGGCGGCGAAGAGCGCGAGGCGGGCGGCGAAGAGCGCGAGACCGCGAAGGGCCTGAACCAGGGCGGGCAGCAAAGCGCCGGTGATGGCTCCGGCCAGCTCAAGAATGCTCCGGGCGTGCTCCTTCAAAAACCGCCGGATCCCCCCGCTCTCGAACCACGCCCGCACCCGGTCGAGCCAGGCGAGGAACGCTCTCATGCTCTCCCGCACGTGGAAGGTGCGGTCGAGGTCCTCGCCCAGGGCGGCGAGGGTGCGGGTCAGGTTGTCCCTGATGTTGGACCAGATTCCGAGGAGCGTCCGGCTCTGGAGCTCCATCATGCCCGAGAAGCGCTCCTGCATGCCCTCGAGGATCGCCGAAACCCCGGTGGCGGCGTCGATGGCCCCTTTCTCCGCGAGCTTCATGGCGGTGGGGATGTCTACGCCGATCTTCTTGGCGAGCATCTCCCATGCGGGGATCCCGGCCTCGGCGAGCTGGCGCATCTCCTCGGCGGATACCTTGCCCTTGGACCGGATCTGGCCGAGGGCGAGCACCACCCGATCCAGTAGGGCGCTCGAACCGCCGAGGGCGGCCACCGCGTCACCGACCGCCCGCAGAGTAGGGATCACCTCCTCAGCCTTGAACCCGAGGGCGAGAAGGAGCTGGACCTGCTGCTGGAGCCCTTCGATCTCGAAGGGCGTCTTGGCGGCGAAGTCGTAGAGCTCGCGGAGGAAGCGGTCGGCCTTCTCCGCCGAGCCCAGCATGGTGGTGAATGCGATCCGCATCTGCTCGAACTGGCCGGCGGTGGCGATCGCCTTCACGCCGAGGCCACCAACGGCGGCGGTGGCTCCGGCCACGGCGGCCATCAGGGCCCGGCTCGCGGGGGCGGCGCGCTCGAGCTCGGCGTTCAGCCGCGTGGCCGCCGCCTTTGCTCGCTTCAGCTCCCCCTCGAGGCCCTTCAGGGCCCCCTGGGCCCGCTTCAGGGCCCGGGTGGCCTCGTCCCTGAGGCGGAGGATGATCTCCAGTTCATTGCGCGGCACGGCGGGCCTCCAGTTCGGCCTTCTGGCGCTCCTTCTC
>JALSGW010000226.1 GCA_026982585.1 Alphaproteobacteria bacterium
TGGGCGGCTCCTATCTGGCGGCGGCGCTCCTGCGCCGGGCGTTGGGCCCGGTGCGGCTCGCGCGCCTGGCGGCGCCGCTCGACGGCATCTCGGTGCTGGCGCTCACGGTGTTCGCCGTCGCCGTGATGGACGGTGTGCGACCCCTCGTGGCCGGCTCGCCCGGCTTCGCCCTCAAAGCGCTCGCCGCCGCGGTTGCGGTCAACCTCGGGCTCCAGGCGCTGGGCGCCCTGCTCTTCTGGAGCCAACCCCGGCGGCTCGCCCTCACCATCGGCCTGCTCTCCGGCTACCGCAACCTCGGCATCCTGCTCGCCGCCACCGCCGATGTGGCCCAGCCCGGCTTTCTCACCTACGTCGCGGTGGCGCAGGTTCCGATCTACCTGTTGCCGGCCCTGCAGCGGCCGCTCATGGCCCGGCTGTTGCGCCGCGGCTAGCGCTTCGGTGTCGCCGCCAGGCAAATGGCCGTCCGCCCTTGCGCCTTGGGAAGGGCGCGGTTAGGCGGTAGGAAGCGCGGCGCCATCGCCGCCAGGATCCGGGAGGCCCGATGAGGCGAGGTCGCTATTCCTTCGCCGCGCTGGTGCGCCATGCGCTCTCCGGTCATCGGCGCTGGCCGCCCGCCTGGCGCAGGCGGGAGCCCAAGCGCGCCTATGATGTGGTGATCGTCGGCGGCGGCGGCCACGGCCTTGCGACCGCCTACTACCTTGCCGCCGAACACGGGGTGCGCGACGTCGCGGTGGTCGAGAAGGGCTGGATCGGCGGCGGCAACACCGGGCGCAACACCACCATCATCCGCTCCAACTACCTCCACCCCGAGAGCATCGCCCTCTACGACCACGCGCTCCGCCTGTGGCCGACCCTGTCGCTCGAGCTCGACTTCAACATCATGTTCTCCGATCGCGGGGTGATGATGCTCGCCCACGATCTCCACGACGAGCGCATCCTCAAGCGCCACATCCACGCCAACCGGCTGCTCGGGGTCGACAACCGCTGGCTTTCCCCCGCCGAAGCGAAGGCCTTCTGTCCGCCCCTCAACATCGATCCCCGCGCCCGCTATCCGGTTTTGGGCGCGGCGCTCCAGGAGCGGGGCGGTGTCGCCCGCCACGACGCCGTGGCCTGGGGCTATGCCCGCGCCGCCGACCGCCTCGGCGTGCACATCCTCGAGGGCATCGAGGTGAAGGCGATCCGCCGCCGCGGCGACCGGGTGCTCGGGGTGGAGACCGACCGCGGCGTGATTGCCGCAGGACGCATCGGCGTGGTGGTGGCCGGCCACAGCAGCGTCGTGCTCGGAACCGCCGGCCTGAGGCTGCCGATCGAGAGCTTCCCCCTCCAGGCGCTGGTCTCCGAACCCGTCAAACCGGTCTTTCCCTGTGTGGTGATGTCGAACCGGGTGCACGCCTACATCAGCCAATCCGACAAGGGCGAGCTCGTGATCGGGGCCGGCACCGACCAGTACGTGTCCTACAGCCAGCGCGGCGGCATCCAGGTGATCCGGCACAATCTCGAGGCCATCCTCGAGCTCTTCCCGATCTTCGCCCGCCTGCGGCTGATGCGGCAGTGGGCGGGGATCGTCGACGTCACCCCGGACCGTTCGCCGATCATCGGCCCCACCCCGATCCGCGGCCTCTACGTCAACGCCGGCTGGGGCACGGGGGGCTTCAAGGCGACTCCGGGCTCCGGCCACCTGTTCGCCTGGACCCTCGCCCACGAGGAACCGCATCCCATCGTGGCGCCCTTCGGCCTCGACCGCTTCGAGAGCGGCCGGCTCATCGACGAGAGCGCCGCGGCCGCGGTGGCCCATTGATCGAGGTGGCGGCCAATGCTCGAGATCCCCTGTCCCTTCTGCGGCCCCAGACCCGAGGTGGAGTTCCGCTGCGGCGGCGAGGCGGACATCCGGCGTCCCGCCGATCCCGACCGCTGCAGCGACCGCGCGTGGACCGATTACCTCTGGAACCGCACCAATCCGAAAGGCGTGCATCGGGAGCGCTGGTGGCACGTGCACGGCTGCCGGCGCTGGTTCGTGGTCAGCCGCCACACGGTGAGCGACACCATCCTCGCCGTCTCGGACAGCGGCCAGACGGCTCAGCCGCAGGAGACCGCCGCCGATGGCTGAGGGACCCGTGCGCCTTCCCGTGGGCGGCCGTATCGACCGCAAGCGGCGGCTCGCCTTCCGCTTCGACGGCCGACGCCTCGCCGGCCATCCCGGCGACAGCCTCGCCTCCGCCCTGCTCGCGAACGGCATCCGGCTCGTGGCGCGCAGCTTCAAATACCACCGGCCGCGCGGCATCTACGCGGCCGGCCCCGAGGAGCCTTGCGCGCTCGTCGAGCTGCGCCGCGACGAGGCGCGGGTGGATCCCAACTGTCCGGCGGGCGAGGTGGAGCTGTTCGACGGCCTCGAGGCCCGCTCCCAGAACCGCTGGCCGAGCCTCGCCTGGGATGTCGGCGCGCTCGCGGACCGCCTCAAACCGCTTTTGCCGGCCGGCTTCTACTACAAGACCTTCCGCTGGCCGGCCGCCCTCTGGACGCGCCTCTACGAGCCGCTCATACGGCGCATGGCCGGGGTCGGGCGCGCGCCACGCCTGCCGGATCCCGACCGCTACGCCCACCGCCACCACCACTGCGACGTGCTGGTGGTGGGAGCCGGGGCGGCGGGGCTGGTGGCGGCCGAGCTGCTGGGACGAGCCGGTCTGTCGGTGCTGCTCGTGGAATCCCGTGCGCAGCCGGGCGGCTGGCTTGCGGACGGCGGCGCCGGGGTACGGCTCGACGGCGACGCGGCACCGCACTGGCTGCAGGCCCAGCTGGCCCGGCTCGAGGCGCTCGAGGGAGTCCGGCTGCTCACCCGCAGCACCGCCTTCGGGCTCTACGACCACGGCTTTGTCGGCGTGCTCGAGCGGATCGCCGACCACCTGCCGCTGCCGGCGCCGGGAACACCCCGCGAACGCCTGTGGTGGGTGCGGGCGAAGGCCGTGCTGATCACCACCGGATGTCTCGAGCGGCCGCTCGTCTTCCCCGACAACGACCGGCCGGGCGTCATGCTGGCGGGAGCCGCCGCCCATTATCTGCACCACCACGGCGTGCTCGTCGGGCGGCGGCCGGTGATCTTCACCAACAACGACAGCGTCTACGGCCTCGCCCTGGAGCTTGCCCGGGCGGGGGCCGCGGTGACGGTGGTGGACGTCCGCCCGGCACCTCCCGCCCGGTGGGAGCGGGAGCTTTGTGAGGCCGGGGTGCGGATGCTGTGCGGGCGGGCGGTGGTGGGCAGCGAAGGGCGGTCGGGGCTGCACACCGTCCACATCCTTGCCCTCGACGCCGATCCCGCCCTGAGCCTTCCGAAGCCGCTTGCCGCCGATGCGCTCCTGGTCTCCGGCGGCCTGCAGCCCAACGCCGCCCTCTTCGCCCAGGCACGGGGCCGGCTCTGCTTCGACGAGGAGCTCGGCGCCTGGCGTCCCGACGAGGCGCCGCCGCGCCTGTGGGCCGCGGGTGGCGCCAACGGCCGCCTGTCGCTGGCGGCGGCGGTGGAGGACGCCGCGCGCGCCGCCCGTGACGTGATCCGGAGCCTCGGCGGGCGGGAGCCGCGGCTGGAGCTGCCGCGGGTGGAGGAGGAAACCTTCGCCCAGACACCTTTCTGGTGCTCGCCCCTCAAAGGCGCGGCCGCGGCGCGGCGGGCCTTCGTCGACCTCCACAACGACGTCACCGTGGCCGACATCGCGGTCGCGATCCGGGAAGGCTACCGCGCCATCGAGCATCTCAAGCGCTACACCACCGCCGGCATGGGGCCCGACCAGGGCAAGATCGTGCAGGGCAACCTGCAGGGCCTGGTGGCGCGCGAACTCGGGCGGGCGGTTCAGGAGGTCGGCACCACCACCTTCCGCCAGCCCTGGACACCGGTACCCTTCGCTGCCCTGGTCGGGGCGCACCGCGGCCCCCTGTTCGAGCCGCTGCGCACGCCCCCCACCCATCCCTGGGCCGAGGCCCACGGCGCCCTGTTCGAAGACGTCGGCCCGTGGCGGCGCGCCCGGGTGTTTCCGCGCTCCGGCGAGGATCTCGAGGCGGCCCTGCGGCGCGAAGCGCGGGCGGTGCGCACCGCCTGCGGCGTCATCGACGCCTCCACCCTCGGCAAGATCGAGGTGGCGGGCCCCGATGCGGCGATCTTCCTGGACCGCATCTACACCATCGCCGTCTCCCGCCTGCGGGTGGGACGCTGCCGCTACGGGCTCATGCTGCGGGACGACGGCATGGTGCTCGACGACGGGGTGGTGGCGCGGCTGGAGGAGCACCGTTTCCACCTCACCACCACCACCGGCGGTGCCGCCCGGGTGCTCGCCTGGCTCGAGGAATGGCATCAGACCGAATGGCCCGAACTCCGCCTGTGGATCACCTCCACCACCGAGCAATGGGCCACCATCGCCCTGAGCGGCCCGCGGGCCCGCGAGCTGCTCGCCCGCCTCGCCGAAGGGATCGATCTCGACGGCGCGGCATTCCCGCACATGAGTTTCCGCGAGGGCCGCATCGCCGGCGTGCCGGCACGTGTCTTCCGGATCAGCTTCACCGGCGAGCTCGGCTTCGAGATCAACGTCGAAGCGGGCTTTGGTCTCCATCTGTGGGAAGCGCTGATCGAGGCGGGATCGGATCTGGGGCTCACCCCCTACGGCACCGAGGCCATGCACCTGTTGCGGGCGGAAAAGGGCTATGTGATCGTCGGCCAGGAGACCGACGGCACCGTGAGCCCCCTCGACCTCGGCCTCGAGGGACTGCTCGCCAAGAACAAGGGCGACTTCATCGGCCGCCGCGCCCTCGCTCTCCCGGCCCTACAGAGCCCGGAGCGCAAGCAGCTGGTCGGGCTCCTGCCCTCTGAACCCGGATCGGTGCTCGAGGAGGGTGCCCAGCTCGTGCCATCCCCGGAAGCGACACCGCCCGCCGTTTCCGAGGGCCACGTCACATCCAGCTATTTCAGCCCCAACCTCGAGCGGAGTTTCGCCCTCGCCCTGCTCGCCCGCGGCCGCCAACGGCACGGCGAACGCCTGTGGGCCACCCGCCTCGACGGCGCGCCGGTTCCGGTCGAGGTGGTGCCGCCCTGTTTCTACGATCCCGAAGGCCAGCGCCTGCGCATGTAGGGCCGAGCACCATGTCCACACCCGAAGCCCACACCCCTCTTCGCTCCGCACGCATTCGTTCGCCGGGAGGACGCCTGCAGCTCGGCGAGACGCCCCACGGCGTGAGGCTCATGGTGCGCGGCGAGCGCTCGGCGGTGGCGCGCGCCCTCGAGCCCGAGGGGCTGTCGCTTCCCGACACCCCGCTCACCTTCCGCACGCGGAAGGCGGTGCGCATCGCCTGGCTCGGGCCCGACGAGTGGCTGATCGAAGCCTCCCCCGAAACCCGGCTTGCGGACGCCGCCGCCCTGCGCGCCCGCCTCGGTGAGGACGGCACCGCGCTGGATCTCTCCCACCAGTTCGCCGCGGTCTCCATCTCCGGCCCGCCCACCCGCGCGCTCCTCAAGGCCGGCTGCCCGATCGATCTCGATCGCGCCGCACCCGGACTCGCCACCCGCACGCTCTACGGCAAGGCGGAGGTGGTGCTGTTCCTCGAGGACGAGGCCGCCCGCCTGCTCACCGGCCGCTCCTTCGCCCGCTATCTCTGGGAACTGCTGCGCTTCCACGCGACCGAGCTGGACCCACCCGCAAGCGAACCGGCTTGACCGCGCGGCCCGCCGCCCCCATGCCGCTCCGGCGGCCCTGCCCTTGCGGCAGCCTCAGCCTTCCGCACGAACTCCGGATCCCTCACCCGCCCGCCGCTCGCCGAGCCGCCGCTCGATGGCGTCCCAGATCTCCGCCTCGAGCCTCCGGCCCTCGAGCCGGTTGATCTCCTGCAGGCCGGTGGGGGAGGTGACGTTGATCTCGGTGAGATAGCCGCCGATCACGTCGATGCCGACGAAGATCAGGCCCTGCTCGCGCAGACACGGGCCGATGCGCTCGCAGATCCACAGGTCGCGCTCATCGAGCACGGCCCGCTCCGGACGGCCGCCGACGTGCAGATTGGCGCGGGCGTCGTCGGCGGGCGGGATGCGGTTGACGGCGCCCGCCGGCCGGCCGTCGATGAGGACGATGCGCTTGTCCCCGCGGCGCACCTCGGGAAGGTACTTCTGCACCATGAGCGGCTCGTCGAGGAAGCTGCGCAGGAGCTCGTGGAGGCTGTTGAGATTGACGTCCTCGCGCCGGATGAGGAACACCCCCGAGCCGCCGGCGCCGTAGAGCGGTTTCACCACAATATCGCCGTGCTCGCGCTGGAAGGCTTTGATCTCGGCGAGATCATAGGTGATCAGGGTCGGCGGCATGAGGTCGTGGAAGGCGGTGACGAACAGCTTTTCCGGTGCGTTGCGCACCGCGGTCGGATCGTTGACCACCAGCACCCGCGAGGGCAGCCGGTCGAGCAGATGGGTGGCGGAGATGTAGGCGAGGTTGAAGGGCGGGTCCTGGCGCATGAGCACCACGTCCACCGAGGCGAGATCGAGCGGCTGCGGCGGCTCCGCCGTGAAATGGGCGCCCTGTTCGCGGCGAAACACAAAGGGCCGGGCGGTGGCGTAGACCCGGCCGTCGCGCCAGTGGAGGTCCAGGGGCGTGTAGTGGAAGAGCTGATGGCCGCGGCGCTGGGCCTCGAGACCGAGCACGAAGGTGCTGTCGGTCTCGATGTGGATGGATTCGAGCGGATCCATCTGGATGGCAACCCGCAGGCCCATGGCCGATCCCTCCCCGGCCCCGCCCGGGCGACAGGGGCGCGATCACTCCGCCGGCTCGCGCCGCCGCGCCGACTCCTCACCGCCCTCCGGCGGCACACCCGTATAGCGGTGGATAAGGGTGAAGATGACGGCGATCGCCACCGCCACCAACCCGTAGCCGAAAAAGGCGAACATATCCTCTTCGGCGCGGCTTGCGATCACCAGCCCGAACAGGCCCAACAAGCCCATCACGCCGCCGAGAACCCAAGCGCCCACATCCACCTCCCGTGCCGTCGACCGCCTGTGTTTTATCCCTCCTGCACCACCAGGTCACGATAGGCATGCCAGCTCGCATGCGCGATCACCGGCAAGGTGACGATGAGCCCGAGATAGGCGAGCACCAGCCCGAATCCGGTGAAGATCACGATGATCGCCGCCCACAGCAGCATCGGCGCCAGATTCACCTGCACCGCCCGCACGCTGGCCGCGATCGCCTCCACCACGCTGACGTCCTCCCGGTCCAGCAACAGCGGCAGGGCGATGACGCTGATGCTGTAGGCGACGAAGGCGAGCACCGCGCCGACCGCGCCGCCGATCAGCAGAAACGGCCAGCCGCGCGGGCTCAAAAACGTCTCGGCGAGCAGGTTCTCGACCGAGGGGGGCTCGATGCCCCAGTAGAGGAAGAACAAGAGCGCCGCGATGCGCACCCACAGGAAATGGAAGAGGAGCAGGGCGACTCCCATGAGCGCGATCTGCACCGGATTGCGGCGAAAGGCCCACAGGGCGTCGAACAGACCGGTGCCGAGCCCCTGCTCCAAGCGCCGGCTCACCTCATAGAGGCCCACCACCAAAACCGGCCCCACCAAAAAGAAACCGGAGCTCAAGGGCAAAAGCAGATACAACAGATCGGCGAGCACGAGGCCCAGCGTGAGCAGATAGCCGGTGGCGGCGGCGAGCAGACCGTAGACCACACCCACGAACGGGTTGCGGCGGAAATCGCGCCAGCCGCGCGCCAGCCACTGCCAGGGCTCGTCCAGACCGATACGGCGGATGCGCAACGGTTGCGCCGCGAAGACCGGCACCGCTTGCACCATCACGAGCACTCCCCGGCTGTCGCCATCATCACCCCCCAAGCGACCGGGACCGGTGGACGGCTGTCCTTGACCCGGATCAATGCCAGAGTTGGGAAGCTTCGAAAAGGTCCGCGCGTCTGCGACGATTGGCCGGCTGGACCATCGACCTCGCCCTGGGGTTGAAGGATGTCGCGCAGGCGGCTACGCCTCGACGATCCACGGCAATCGCGTTTCGGGGGAGCGCACATGGCAGCGGCAGCGGCGGAGCGGGAGCGGTACAACGAGGACATCGTCCGCCTCTTCACCCTCGCCACCATCTTCTGGGGCATCGTCGGGTTCCTGGTGGGCACCTTCATCGCCTTCCAGCTCGCCTACCCCTGGCTCAACCTCCCCTACGAGTGGGGCACCTTCGGCCGGCTGCGGCCGGTCCACACCTCGGCGGTGATCTTCGCCTTCGGCGGCAACGCCCTGCTCGCCACCTCCCTCTACGTGGTCCAGCGCACCTGCCGCACCTCTCTCTTCGGCGGCCCCGCCCTCGCCTACTTCCTGTTCTGGGGCTACCAGCTGTTCATCGTCCTCGCCGCCACCGGCTACGTGATGGGGATCACCCAGAGCAAGGAATACGCCGAGCCGGAATGGTACGTGGACCTGTGGCTGACGGTGGTGTGGGTGGTCTATTTCGTGATCTTCTTCGGCACCATCCTGCGACGCCGGGAGCCCCACATCTATGTGGCCAACTGGTTCTACCTCGCCTTCATCATCACCATCGCCATGCTGCACATCGTCAACAACCTGGCGATCCCGGTGAGCTGGTTCGGCACCAAGAGCTACATCATCTGGTCCGGCGTCCAGGACGCCATGATCCAGTGGTGGTACGGGCACAACGCCGTGGGCTTCTTCCTCACCGCCGGATTCCTCGGCATCATGTACTATTTCATCCCCAAGCAGGCGGAGCGGCCCGTCTACTCCTATCGGCTCTCCATCGTCCACTTCTGGTCGCTCATCTTTCTCTACATCTGGGCCGGCCCGCACCATCTCCACTACACCGCCCTGCCCGACTGGGCGCAGGTGCTGGGCATGACCTTCTCGGTCATGCTGTGGATGCCGTCCTGGGGCGGCATGATCAACGGTCTCATGACCCTCTCGGGCGCCTGGGACAAGCTGCGCTGGGATCCCGTCTTGCGCTTTTTGGTGGTCTCGGTGGCCTTCTACGGCATGAGCACCTTCGAGGGGCCCCTGATGTCGGTGCGCCAGGTCAATGCGCTCTCCCACTACACCGACTGGACGGTGGGCCACGTCCATTCCGGCGCGCTCGGCTGGGTCGCCTTCGTCACCTTCGGCGCCCTCTACTATCTGGTGCCGCGGCTGTGGCGGGCGGAGCGCCTGTATTCCATTCGCCTGGTGGAATGGCACTTCTGGATCAGCACGCTGGGCATCGTGCTTTACGTCACCTCCATGTGGGTGTCCGGCATCATGCAGGGGCTCATGTGGCGCACCTACGACAGCCTCGGCTTTCTGCAGTTCTCCTTCGTGGAGACGGTGGAGGCCATGCATCCCTTCTACGTGGTGCGCGCGCTCGGCGGCGTGCTGTTCACGGCCGGTGCTTTGATCATGGCCTACAACCTCTGGCGCACCATGCGCGGCGAGGTGCGCGAGGAGGAGGCGCTGCCGGCCCAGCTCGGCGCGCTTCGGACCGCCCCGGCACGGTGAGGTGAGCGATGTTCAAGCATTCGTTCATCGAGAAACGGGGTGTGGTGCTGGCGTCGTTGATCCTGGTGACGGTGTCGATCGGCGGGCTCGTCGAGATCGTGCCCCTGTTCACCATCGAGAGCACCATCGAGCCGGTCAGGGGCGTGCGCCCCTACAGCCCGCTCGAGCTCATGGGCCGCAACATCTACATCCGCGAGGGCTGCTATGTCTGCCACAGCCAGATGATCCGGCCCTTCCGCGACGAAGTGGAGCGCTACGGTCCCTACAGCCTCGCGGTGGAGAGCATCTACGACCATCCCTTCCAGTGGGGCTCCAAGCGCACCGGCCCGGATCTCGCCCGGGTGGGCGGCAAATACTCCAACGAGTGGCACGTGGCGCATCTGGTCGATCCCCAGAGCGTGGTGCCCGAGAGCGTGATGCCCAAATATCCGTTTTTGCTCGAGAACGAGCTCGAGGCGGAGGACATCCGGGCCCATCTCGAGGTGCTGAGAACGCTCGGGGTGCCCTATACGGATGACATGATCGCCAAGGCGGAGGAGGACCTGCGCGCCCAGGCCGATCCGGAGGCCGACCACGAGGAGCTGCTGCAGCGCTATCCCAAGGCGATGGTGGGCGATCTCGACGGCCAGCCGGAGCGCCTCACCGAGATGGACGCGCTGGTCGCCTACCTGCAGATCCTCGGGCGCATGATCGACTTCGCCGACATCGACCCCAAGGACGTGCTCCAATAGCGGACGAGAGCCCATGGAAGAACTGGTCGTCCTGGCCCGCGAACTCTGGGTGGTGTGGCTGTTCCTGCTGTTCGTCGGCATCGTGACCTGGGCGCTGTGGCCCTCCCAGAAGCAGCGTTGGGAGGCGGCCGCGCGCATTCCCTTCAGGGAGGACGACGGTCATGGCCCATGAGGCGGAACGGGATCCCGTGACCGGCCAGCAGACCACCGGTCACGAATGGGACGGCATCAAGGAGCTCAACACGCCCCTGCCGCGATGGTGGGTGTACCTGTTCTGGGCCACCATCGCCTGGTCGGTGGTGTGGTGGATCCTCTATCCCTCCTGGCCGTGGCTCACCACCTACTATCCGGGCCTCCTGGGCTCCAACCAGCGCCTCGAGTTCGCCGAGCGATGGCAGGCGGCCGAGGCGGAGCGGGCGGCGTGGCTCGACCGCATCCGGGAGAGCGGACTTGCGGAGATCTCAGCCGATCCCGAGCTCTTCACCTTCGCGAGCCGCGGCGGCGAGGTGGTGTTCAAGGAGAACTGCGCCGCCTGCCACGGCCTCGGCGGCGCCGGCCAGCGCAACTATCCGAGCCTCGCCGACGACGATTGGCTGTGGGGCGGCAAGCTCGAGGACATCCTCCTCACCGTCCGCCACGGGATCCGCGATCCCTCCGACCCGGACACCCGGGAAAGCCGCATGCCGGCCTTCGCCGATCTGCTCACGCCCGAGGAAATCGCGGACGTCGCCTCCTATGTGCTGAGCCTGAGCGGACAGGCGAGCGACCCGGAGGCGGCCCGGCGCGGTGCTGCCCTGTTCGCCGAACAGTGCGCCGCCTGCCACGGCGACGACGGCCGCGGGATCAGGGAGGTGGGCGCCCCCGATCTCACCGACGCCATCTGGCTCTACGGATCCAGCCCCGAAGCCGTGCGCGCCCAGATCGCCGATCCCCGCCACGGCGTCATGCCGGCCTGGGCGGGCCGCCTGTCGGAGGAGGCGCTGAAGATGGTGGCCATCTATGTGCACGCGCTCGGCGGCGGGGAATGACTTCGGCAACATCAGGGCACGCCAGCCGGCCTGCAGCCCCCACATGCCCGCCGCCTTGGGCGCAGGGGAATCGGAACGGCCGCCCGCCACATTGCTCCCCGGCCATGGAGGCCGGCGCAGCGGATGACCGCAGCAGACGGGCGCGCAGATGCGCACCCGGCGGCGCAGCGGCCTGGGCGGCGGCATGTCCATGCGCGGCCTTTCCAGGGGCCTGCGCGTGGCGGTGGGGCCCGGTTGCGCCGCTCAGCCGAGATCGAAGCTGAAGGGCACATGACGCCAGGCCACCGGTCCCAGCCGGGCGGCGCAGGCGATCCGCACGCTGTGGATCTTGCCCTCGAGATGGCTGTCCCACCAGTCGAGGAAGCGGCGCAGGTTGGGATAGTCCGGCGCCAGATCGTACTGCTGCCAGATGAAGGACTGGAGCAGTGCGGGATGGTCGGGCATATGGTAGAGGATCTCCGCGGTGGCGAGACGGTAGCCCCGGAGCTGCATCTCGAATTCCGCGCTCGCCCTTCGCCTACGCATGACCCTCCTGTCCGTGCTCTCGGCTTCCCACCGTTCAACCATGACCGCCGGCGCCTCGGGCGTCAAGCGTCCGGATCCGATTTTCGTTGCCTTTTCAACCGGTTAGCAGCAGGATGGGGCGGCCGCTGACAAAAGCGTCCCGCCACCCCTTGAAGGCCGGACGGGCGGTTCCTACCTCACGGGCGACCTGGCACTCGCCGCTGGGGAGTGCTAACAATCGGGATGAACTCATTGGCGGAGGTCCAAGCCCATGCGTTTCCGTCCGTTGCACGACCGGGTTCTCGTGCGTCGCATCGAGGAAGAGGAGCGGACCAAGGGCGGCATCATCATTCCCGACACCGCCAAGGAGAAGCCCCAGGAAGGTGAGGTGATCGCCGTCGGGCCCGGCGCCCGGGATGAGACCGGCAAGCTCATCCCGCTCGATGTCAAGGTGGGCGATCGGGTGCTGTTCGGCAAATGGTCGGGGACCGAGGTGAAGATCGAGGGTGAAGAGTATCTCATCATGAAGGAAAGCGACATCCTCGGCATCCTCGAGAAGGAAGAGAAGGCCGAGAAGGCGGCGGCCTGATCGTCGCGCTTCGCTCATCTCACATCGTCGTCCGATTTACCAAGGGGTGATGGAACCATGCCCGCAAAGGAGCTGCGTTTTGCCACCGACGCCCGGGCCAAGATGCTGCGGGGCGTCCAGATCCTGGCCGACGCCGTCAAGGTGACCCTCGGCCCCAAGGGCCGCAATGTGGTGCTGGAGAAGAGCTTCGGCGCGCCGCGCATCACCAAGGACGGCGTCACCGTCGCCAAGGAGATCGAGCTCGCCGACAAGTTCGAGAACATGGGCGCGCAGCTGGTGCGCGAGGTGGCGAGCAAGACCAGCGATGTGGCCGGCGACGGCACCACCACCGCCACCCTGCTCGCCGACGCCATCGTGCGCGAGGGTGTGAAGGCGGTGGCGGCGGGGATGAACCCCATGGACCTCAAGCGGGGCATCGACGCCGCGGTGGAGGCGGTGGTCAAGCACATCCAGAACAAGGCCAAGAAGGTCACCACCTCCGAGGAGATCGCCCAGGTCGGCACCATCTCCGCCAACGGCGACGCGGAGATCGGCCGTATGCTGGCGGAGGCGATGCAGAAGGTCGGCAACGAAGGGGTGATCACCGTCGAGGAGGCCAAGGCCCTCGAGACCGAGCTCGAGATCGTCGAGGGCATGCAGTTCGACCGCGGCTACATCTCCCCCTATTTCATCACCGACGCCGACAAGATGCGCTGCGTGCTCGAGGAGCCCTACATCCTCGTGCATGAGAAGAAGCTCTCGGGCCTGCAGCCGCTGCTCCCGATCCTCGAGCAGATCGTCCAGTCCGGCAAGCCGCTGTTGATCATCGCCGAGGACGTCGAGGGCGAGGCGCTGGCCACGCTGGTCGTCAACAAGCTCAGGGGCGGCCTCAAGGTGGCGGCGGTCAAGGCCCCCGGCTTCGGCGAGCGCCGGAAGGCGATGCTCGAGGACATCGCCATCCTCACGGGCGGCCAGGTGGTCTCCGAGGATCTCGGCATCAAGCTCGAGAACGTCACCCTCGAGATGCTGGGTCGCTGCGATCGGGTGATCGTGGAGAAGGAGAACACCACCATCGTCGGCGGCAAGGGGGACTCCGACCAGATCAAGGCGCGCATCAACCAGATCAAGGCGCAGATCGAGGAGACCACCTCCGATTATGACCGCGAGAAGCTGCAGGAGCGGCTCGCCAAGCTGGCCGGCGGGGTGGCGGTGATCCGGGTCGGCGGCGCCACCGAGGTGGAGGTGAAGGAGCGCAAGGACCGGGTCGAGGACGCCATGCACGCCACCCGTGCCGCGGTCGAGGAGGGCATCGTGCCCGGCGGCGGCGTCGCGCTCCTGCGCGCCACCGAGGCGCTCGAAGGCCTCAATGTCGCCAACGAGGACCAGCGCCACGGGGTCGAGATCGTCAAGAAGGCGATCCAGGCGCCGGTGCGGCAGATCGCCGAGAACGCCGGTCTCGACGGCGCCGTGGTGGCCGGCAAGCTGCTCGAGAGCAACGACTACAACTGGGGCTTCGATGCCCAGGCCGGCGAGTACTGCGATCTGGTCGCCCGCGGCATCATCGACCCCGCCAAGGTGGTGCGCTGCGCGCTCCAGGATGCGGCCTCCGTGGCCGGGCTGTTGATCACCACAGAAGCCATGGTGGCGGAGAAGCCCGAGAAGAAGAAGGAGCCCGCGGGCGCCGGCGGCGGCATGGGCGACATGGACTTCTGACGCCGCGCCCGAAGCAAAGCCTTAAGGGGCCGCGGGGCGACCCGCGGCCCTTTTTCGTGCAGCGCCGCGATCCGTTCAGGGATCGTTAACCGTTCGGAGTCAGGAAGAGCGCGGAGCCAGCCACACCGAACGGTTGCCTCGGTGCGACCTCTTCGCCGATCGACAACGCGGACCGCAGCGGCGCTCGCCGTAGTGGCGTGGATCCAGGCGGCCGCCGCCGGTGTCCCGGAACAAGGCCTGTGCCTCGCAGGGGGTGCGGTCGCCCTGCCGCCCCCAGCCGCGCTCACGCTCTCTTTGGGCGAGCTCTGGGCCGAACCCGCGCGGCGGCGCTACGGAGGCGAGCTGGACTGGACCCTGGAGCTGCCGATGGACCGGACGGTGCGGCCGGTCCGGCTCGAACTGGCCTGGATGCTGGCCCCCGCCGTCGCCCGCGCCGAACTCTGGGTGGAGAGCGGCGGCGAGACCCTGGCCCAGCTCGTGGCCGGAGAGCGACGCGAGGGGCTGTGGCGCATCCCCCTGCCCGAGAGCGCGCCGCCCGGCCAGGGGGTCATGCGGCTGCGCTTGCGGGGGCGGCTGCTGCCGGGTCGGGATGCGGGATGTGTGGAGGACGCGCGCCTGTGGCTCGAGCTGTCGGGCGCGAGCCGCATCCTCTTCACGCACAGGCGCGCGGCTGCTTCCGCACCGGTCTTTCCCGCCCATCTCGCCCGCCTGTGGGTGGCCCCCGGACCCCTTGTGGCCGCGGACGGCTGTGCGCGACGGGTGCGGGAGGACGTTCGCTGGGATGCGGAGCGGGTTCAAGCCTTTCTGGAGCTCGCCGCCGCCCTCGCCCGCCAATACCGGCGCCCCTTCGCCCTGCGGGTTCTGGTGCCGGGCGAGCGGCTGGACGCACCTCCCGGCCCCTTCGAACGCATGGTGGTGCTCGATGTCGGGCCCGGCCGATTGCTACCCGCAAGCGACGACGGCTGCGGGTGGGGGGATGTCGTCCGTCTGCCCGTGATCGGCCTCGAACAAGCGCTGCGGCCGTGGTTCGGGCCGGGGTGGCGGAACCCGCCGCCGCTCGACGAGCTCCGCTACGAGGAGGACGGCCGCGCCTGGTTGAGCTGGGCGCAGCTCGGTTTGGCCGATCGCAGCGTGCGCGGCCTGGGCGAACGTTCGCTGCGCTTCGATCTCGCCCAGGCGGACCTCGGCGGGCCGGTCCGGGATCTGGAGCTGTTCTTCTCCGGCCGCTACGGGCCGGGATCGGGCGCGCTGCTCGTGCGGGTGAACGGCCGGCTGCTTGTGGAACGCCGGCTTGAGGCGGGCCGGTTCGCCCTGTGGGTGCCGGTCCCGAACCAGCTGTTGCGGCGCGACAATCTCGTCCAGCTCGTCTTCCGCCCGGATGCCGTCTGCCCGACAAACGGTCCGCCTTTCGAGGCGGTGGTGGAGGCGCGATCCGGAGTCCGCTTTCGCCCCGGGCCCCTGCGCGAGTCGGGGTTCGCGGCCTTTCCCCAGGCGTTCCGCGGGCAGGTGCCGGTGGTCATCCGCGATGTCAGCCCGGCCCGGCTCGAGCAGGCGGCTATTCTGATAGCGGCGTTGCAGCGTGTCACCCGGGCCCGACTGCGCCCACGCCTGGTGGCACGGGCGGGCACGGGCCCGCATCTCCTTTTGGCATCCGCGCCGCTCATGGACCGCGGCGAGGGGTTCGGGCCCTTCGCGGTGCGCGATGCCCGCGGCGATGTGCTCTGGCGCCAGGAGCCCGATCGACCGGTCGCGGTGTTGGATGCACGGGCGGGTCGCATCGCCCTCTCCGGTCCGGCGCCGCTTGCCGGGAAGCTGCTTACGCGGGCATTGGCCTGGGACGGGTGGTACGGGCTGTTCGGCGATCTCTGGCTCTATGACGGCCGGGGCGAGCCCTTGGGCTTCGCGGTGGAGGCGCGAAGGCTGCGGCTCGAAGCCCAGAGTCCGTCCCCTCCCCCCTGGTGGATACGCTACCGCAATCCGGCCCTGGGCCTGGCCGCGCTGGGATTGGTCTTCCTGCTCGGACGGCTCTACGCCCGACTCGTGCGGCCGGCACCCCCGGAGGCGTGAGCATGGAACGGGACGACCACCGGCTCCAAGCCGCCGCCCCGCTCCACGCCGGAGCCGCGCCCGGCCCGGCTGCGCCTCCACCCGAAGACAGGGGCCCCAATCGCCTGGGCGAGCTGCTGCTGGCCAAGGGGTGGGTGCGGGCGGACCATCTCGCCCACGCCCTCGAGCTGCAGCGGCGCTCGGGGGAGCGGCTTGGAACCATCCTCCTCGCCTTCGGCTATGTCCAGCGCCGCCACCTCTACCAGGCGCTGTCGGAGCTGTGGCGGCTGCCCTATGTGGAGCTGCAAGACCTGCCGCCCCCTGCGGACCACAGCCGGCTGCCGCTCGACCTGGCGCTTGCGGAACAGGCGGCGGTCTACCGGCTCGTCAGGGACGAGGTGTGGGTGGCGGTGGCGGAGCGACCTTCGCAGCGCCTTCAGGAGGAGCTCGCCCGCCTTTATCCCGAACGTCGGCTCCGCTTTGCGGTCACCACCCATTGGGATCTCTCGCGTTATCTGCGGCGCACCTACGGCCGGTTGTTCCTCGACCGCGCGGTCTACGAGCTTTACCGCAAACGACGCGAGGTCTCCGCCTACACGGTCCTCACTCCGGCGCAGTTCGCCCTGTTCGCGGCCCTGCTCGCCGCCCTCCTCGTGGGTCTCGCCGCCGCCCCGCAAGCCACCCTGGGGCTGCTCACCGCCCTGGTCACCGGCGTGTTCGCCTTGAGCGTGTTGTTCAAGTTCCTGGTCGCCTTCGCCGGGGCGGAGCGGGAGCGGACGG
>JALSGW010000227.1 GCA_026982585.1 Alphaproteobacteria bacterium
ATAGCCGAAGTCGTAGAGCACCAGCACCAGGACCGGCAGCACCAGCTCCTTGGGATCGAAGCCGGCGGTCATGGAGGAGGTGCCGGGCAGCCAGCCGAGCTTGAAGACGAACAGCAGGGTGAGGAAGGCGGCGGAGGCGAACTCCGGCACCGAGGTGGTCGCCACCGCCACGAAGGAGATCAGGCGATCGAGCGGCGATCCCTCGCGCATGCCGGCGAGGATGCCGAGGGCGAGGGCGATCGGGATCATGAGGGCGAACACCAGGGCCGCGAGCAGGGCGGTGTTCTTGAGCCGGTCCCAGAGGATCTCCCCAACCGGCACCTTGAAGCGCAACGATTCCCCGAAATCCCCCTGCAGGGCCCGCCACAGCCACTCCCCGTAGCGGACCAGGAAGGGCCGGTTGTAGCCGTTTTGCTCGAGCCACAGCTCGCGCTGCTCGAGGGTGCTGTAGGGCCCCAGCACCTTGGTCGCGACGGCGAGCTTGTCGGCCTCGAAAATGGCGAAGAGGATGAAGGACACCGCGGCCATCATCACCACCATGGCCGCAAAGCGCCGCCCGAGAAGATGCAGCATGGGCGCCCTAGGCCCCCGTGAGGCCGCCGGTCCTCACGCCGCCAGCCACACCCGGTGGAACTGGTGGTACTGGGTGGGATGGGCGCGAAGCCCGCGCACCCTGTCCGAGGCGACGAAAAACACGGGCCGCCACAGGGGCTGCACGATCACCGCGTCCTCCTGCAGGATGCGCTGCACCCGCTCCATCTTGCGCCGCCGCTCCTCGACGTCGAGCACCGCCTCGGCCTCGTCCAGGGCGCGGTCGAACGCGGGATTGCAATAGCGGCTCTCGTTCCAGGGCACCCCGCAGCGGTAGCCCAGGGACAGCACCATGGTGCCGAGCGGCCGGTGAGTCCAGGCGGTGAAGCCGAACGGGGTCTTGTCCCAGATCTCCCAGTACTGCTGCGCCGGCATGAGGTTGATGTTGAGGGTGATCCCGGCCGGCCGCAGCTGCTCGCGCAGGATCTCGCACACCTGCTGCTCCCACGGGCCGCCCGTGTTGCCGACGTCGATGGCAAGCTCGAGCCCGTCCGCGAACCCCGCCTCGCGCAACAGCCGCCGCGCCTCTTCGTAGTCCTGGCGCGGCTTGGGCAGGGCGAAATACTCGGGATGGATGGGCGCCACGTGATGGTGTTCGCCCTCCATGCCGCGGCCGAGATAGACCAGCCGCGGATAGACGCTGGGATCGCAGCAGAGCTGGATCGCCCGACGCACCCGGGGATCGGTAAACGGCGGCACGTCCACCTGCATGCGCGCCACGCCGGTCTGGGCCGTGACCGCCTCGTAGATGACGGCACCCGGGATGGATTCGGCGATGGGCAGCGAATCCTTGTCGAGATCGTAGGTCATGTCCACCTGGCCGGAGCGGAAGGCGGCGAGCTGCGCCGGCGACACCGCCCCGTGATCGTAGTAGTGGATCTCGTCCAGGTAGATGGGCCCGCCCATCACCGGATCGTCCAGCTCGCGGCCCCAATAAGGGGTCTCGGCGCGCTTGAGGATGCAGCGCTCGCCCACCTGGAACTCGGCCAGGCGGTAGGGACCGGTGCCCACCGGCCATTTGAGGAAATCGCCGCCGCGATCCTCGAAGTCCCGGTGCACGATGCCGGTGGGATAGTTGTAGAGGTTCTCGGGAATCGACAGCACCGGCTGATCCAGGTGCAGCCGGATCGTGTAGTCGTCCACCTTCTCGATCGCACCCGCCCGCATGCGGCGGCCGAGCTTGGGGGTGCCGTCCGGGTTGCGCTCCCCGGTCTCGTAGGTCTCGGTCATGGCCGAGAACAGGCCGAGATTGGAGGAACCGGTACGGGGATCGAGCCAGCGGGTGAAGTTGAAGACCACGTCATCGGCGGTGAACGGGTCGCCGTTGTGCCAGCGGACGCCGCGGCGGAGATAGAAGGTCCAGGTCTTGAGGTCGTCCGAGGCCTCCCAGCGCTCGGCCAGATAGGGGCGGGTGATGTTGTCCGGACCGGTGTAGGTGAGATACTCGATGACGTGCCGGGTGCAGTTGGACTTCTGGGTCCAGTCGAACACCGCCGGATCGCGGATCTCCGGCACCGGCATCGACACCCTGAGCACCCCGCCCATGCGCGGTGTTCCCGCCTCTTGCGCGGCGAGCGGGTCGACCAGCGGCAGCTTGAGCACCCGGCTCGCGAGCGCATAGGCGGCCGGCGCGCTCACCCCGAGCAGGCACACGGTGCGCAGGAACGCCCGCCGATCCAGCCGCCCGGAACGCAACTGCGCGACCAGCTCCGGCACCCACGGATGAAGGCGGCGAGTCTCCCTGGCCATGCTCCCTCCTCCCTCGGCCTTCTGTGGTTGTGCGACCAAGGCTAGCCAGAGGCCGCCCGCCTGTCAAAAGCGCGCTTGACACCCCGCCCCGCGCTCTGACAGCTTGCGCCCGGCCCGGAGGGGGGCTTGGGAACCGGCGCCGGGATGTTCGGGCCCGGATGCCGAACGACAACGATGCCGACAC
>JALSGW010000228.1 GCA_026982585.1 Alphaproteobacteria bacterium
TGGTGGTCATCGCCTCGATGAGGGCATCGAGCAGGTCCCTTGGGGGCTGGGGCGAGAGCGCCCGCTCGAGCGCCCCGTAGTCGGCCAGCCCAAAGCGGCGCAGCACCGATGTGAGGCGGGATTCCAGGAGATAGGTCTTGTCCGCGCCGAGCTCCATGCCGGCATGCTCGCGCAGCAGCCCGGCGATGCGCTGGAACAGGCGGGGCGAGATGGCCGAGACGGTCATGCCGCCTCCCGCTGCGCCTGGCGCAGCCGTTGGCCGAGGGTTTCCGGATCCGCCACCAGTGCCGCGAGGCCCTTTTGAACCACCGCCCCCGGCATGCCCCAGACCACGCTCGAGGCCTCGTCCTGGGCGAGAACGACACCGCCCTGCTGGATCACCAACTCGCAGCCCTTGAGCCCGTCCTGGCCCATGCCGGTGAGGATGACGGCGCACAGGCCGCGGCCGAGCAGCGGTGCCGCGCTCTCGAGGAACGCATCCACCGCGGGCCGGCAGAAATGCAGGGGCGGCGAGCGGTCGAGTGTGATCATGAGACTGCTGGCCTCGCGTCTCAGACGCATGTGAAAATCTCCAGGCGCCACATAGAGATGTCCGTCGGCCACGGTCATGCGGTCTTCCGCTTCCACGGCCAGATGGCCGGTGCTGTGGGCGATCTGGTCGGCGAAGGCGCGGGTGAAGCCCGGCGGCATGTGCTGGACGACGAAGATGGGATAGGGGGGACGGGGGCCGAGTCGGCCCAACAGACGCATCACCGCCTGGGGGCCACCGGTGGAGGAGCCGATGGCAAGCGCCCTGATGGCGCGAAGCGCCGGGCCGAGGGCGGTTCCCCCGGCGGCCTTGGCCGGCGGTCCCGATTCGCGCCGGGTGGGATCGATCCGCTTGGAGGTGGCGCGCCTCTGGCCGAAGCCTGGAGCGGTGCGGCGCAGCGCCCTGCCCCACAGCTCGAGCTTGTCCAACAGCTCCCGTTCGAACGCGGCAAAGGCGCTGCCGTCCTGGGCCGAAGGCTTGCAGAGATAGTCGGCGGCGCCGCGGCTCAGAGCCCGCAGGGTGACCGCCGCCCCGCGCTGGGTGAGCGCGGAGAGCATGATCACCTTGGGCGCCGGCCGGATCGCCCGCAGCCGCTCAAGGGTGGCGAGGCCGTCCATCTGCGGCATCTCCACGTCGAGCAGCACCAGCTCGACCGGACGCGCTCCGCGCGCGGCCTTTTGCACCAGTTCCACGGCGCGCAGACCGTGTTCCGCCTCGCCCACCACCTCGGCCCGGCCCCAACGCTCGACGATGCGGCGCACCACCGCGCGCACCGGTCGCGAATCGTCGACCAACAGAAGCCGGTACGGCGGCTCCGCCGCTGCGGCCCTCATGACAACACCCCGGTCTGTTCGAACTTGATGCGCAGCAGCTGTTCGTCGAAGGGTTTCATGATGTATTCGTCGGCCCCCGCCTCGAGGGCACGGCTGATCTGCTCGACCTCATTGACGGTGGTGCAGAAGATCACGATGGGACGGTCGCCCTGATCCAGCTGCCGCAGCTTCTGCAAGAACTCGAGACCGTCCATGACGGGCATGTTCCAGTCGAGCAGGATCACATCCGGCATCGCCTCCCGACAGCGTTCCAGCGCCTCCCGGCCGTCGCCCGCCTCCTGGACCTCGAAGGGCATGCTGCTGACGATGCGGCAGAGGATCTTGCGCACGGTGGGCGAGTCGTCGACGACAAGACAGCGTTTCATGACAGCCTCCACGCGTCCGCGACACGCTCGGTCAGCGGGCATCCCTCTGTTGGTTGCGGCCGGGTGCGAGGAGCCGTTCGATGTCGAACTCCACCAGGATGCCGTCCTGGGTGCGGTAGAGTTCCTTCACCAGCTCCCGCCATGCGGGCAGCATGGCCGTGAGCTCGTCCCGATTGACCACCGGCTCGCTCACCTGGACGATGTCGTGGATGCGGTCGACCAGCAGGGCGTAGGATTCGTCGTTCCACTCCACCACGAGGCTGGAGTTGCTGTCGGCGGGCTGCTCGCGGCGCACCCCGAGCCGCTTTGCGAGGTCGATGGCGGTGACGATGCGGCCGCGCAGGTTCAGCACGCCGGCCACATATTGGTCGGCGAGCGGCACCGGATAGACCCGCTGGGGTCCGAGCACGTGGCGGACGCGGGAGATGGGAACACCGATGCGCTCGCCCGCCACCTCGACCACGATGATCTCCTGCATGATCGCCCTCCTTTAGGCAACCGCCTCCAGGGTGCGGCCCACGGCCTCGAACAACGCCTCCCGGTCGAGCTTGGACAGATAGCAGCGGAATCCCGCCTCGAGACCGCGGGCGACATCCTCCGGCGCGGTCCGCGCGCTCAAGGCGATCAAGGGCACATCACGCCAGGCGGTGTCCCGCAGCTTGCGGGCGAAGGCGAAACCGTTCAGGCCCGGCATCTCGATGTCGGAGAGGATGAGATCGAACCGTTCCCC
>JALSGW010000229.1 GCA_026982585.1 Alphaproteobacteria bacterium
CCTCCGCCTATCTGCGCGCCCGGGTGCGCGAGAGCCTGGGGCGCCTTTATGCGCTGCATATGGGCGAGCGGCCCTTTGTCACCGCCCGCGGCGTGCGCCGTTCGCCCTTCCACGCCAGGCTGTGCGCGGCGGGGGCGGTGATGGCGGAGGAGGCCGGGTTCGAACATCCGGACTGGTTCAGGGAGGCCGGCTGCGAGCGGGGGATCGAATCCGGAGAGGAGGTCTTGCGGCGGTGTGTCGCGCGCGAGTGCCGGGCGGCCGCCGAGGAGGCGGCGCTGTTCGAGGCGTCGCACCGCTCCAAACTTCTGCTTTGCGGGCCCGATGCCGCCTCGGTGCTGGACCGGTTGTGCACGGCGCGGATGGATGTGGCGGCGGGATCGATCCTTCGCACCCTGCTGCTCGAGCGTGATGGCGGCATCGCTGCGGATCTCATCGTGTGGCGTCTGGAGGAGGATCGGTTCCTGCTCACCGCGGACGCCCGTTGGCACGTCCGAAACCACACCTGGCTTCGCCGCAACCTTCCGAAGGAAGCCCGCGCCGTGCTGGTCGACGCGGACGCCGGCTACGGCATCCTGACCCTGGTGGGGCCGCGGGCGCCCGAGCTGTTGGCCCGCATCGCCGGAGAGCGCGCCCGGGACGTTCCTGCGGGCGGGGTGCGGCGGGTGGAGATGGGTTGCACCGAGCTCTGGCTCGGGTTTCTGGACGATACGGTGGACCCGCGCTGGCAGCTGCTGGTTCCCGCCGATCGCGCGCCTGATCTGTTGGAGCACATCCTCGAGGAGGGAAAGGCATGCGGTCTCCGCCTCGCGGGTGCGCGGGCGGAGCGGAGCCTCGCCGTGGAGCGCGGCGAGGTGCTGTTCGGGCGCGATGTCGGACCGGAGGTCACCCCTCTCGAAGCCGGGCTCGAGGCGCTCGTGGCCTGGGATAAAAACACGGGCTTTCCCGGCGCAGACGCCCTGCTTGCCCGGCGTCGAAGCGGCCCGCCGCGACGGCGGCTGGTCTTTATCCGCATCGCCGATGGCAGGGTTCCGCTTTATGGCGAGGAACCGATCTGGCAGGGTGCCAGGCGGGTGGGGCGGGTCACCTCCGGAGCCTTCGGCCACCGGCTCGGGGCATCCCTCGGCCTCGGCTACGTCTTCCTCGATGAGGGGGTGGAGGCCAATCGGCTTGCCGAAGCCGGCTTCGAGGTGGAGGTGGCGGGCGCGCGCATACCCGCCGAACTGCGCCTCGAGCCCTTCCTTGCCGCCGCCCCGGCCTCGGCTCAATCGCCGTAATAGGCCGCCAGCCGGCGCCGCGCCCTGGACGCCTCGCCGTAACCGTAATAGGCGAGCTCGGGGGTCTCGGCCATGGTCAGCACCGCCGCCTCGAGACGGCGGCGTTCGCCCCCGAGCCGGGCCAGCGCGCGCCGCAGCACGGTGCGCCCGGTGGCAGCCCACTGTACCAGCATCACCAGCCCGTCGGCGTGGGCGGCGAGCAGCCGGGCGTCGGCCACCGCGGCGAGCGGCGGCGAATCCATGACGATGAAATCGAAGCGACGACGAAGCTCTTTCAGGAGATCGGCGAAAGCCTGGCGGGTGAGCAGCCGCGTCGGTTGGGCCAGGGCCGGGGCCGCGGGCAGCAACACGAGCGGGGTGCGGGGATCCTGCCGCATCACCTCCTCCAGTCGCGCGCGTCCCTCGAGAAGTTCCGCGATCCCGGGCCCTCCCTGCAGGCCGAGACGGCTTTGCAGCTCGGCGCGCCTGAGATCGAGATCCAGCACGGCGGCGCGGAACCCCTCGGCGGCCGCGAGGCGGCCCAGGGCCAGGGCGAGGCTGCTCTTGCCCTCGGCGGGCAGGGCGGAGGCCACCAGCCACACCACCCCGCCTTCCTCGGCCCGGGGTTTGCGCAGGGCCAGCGCCAACAGTTCGCGCAACCCCTCGCTGTAGCGCGAGCGCGGCCGCTCGATGGCATAGTCGGCGGGATCGCGCCCGGCCAGCTGACGCCGCCGCAGGCGGGGCAGCACCACCGTCTCGACCCCGCCGAGAAAACGCGCCAGGGCTTCGGCCGAGCGGAATCCGCGGCCGCTCTGCTCGAGCAGATAGGCGGCGAAGAGGGCGAGCAGGAAGGATCCGGCGCCGGAGAAGGAGAGCCACACCAAGGGATCGGGAAACTCCGGTGCGGTGGGCGGCTGGGCCTCGGAGATCACGCGCACATCGGCGAGTTCGATTTCCTCGCGCCCGGCTGCGTCCTGCAGCCTGCGCAAAAAGGCCTCGTAAAGGCCGCGCGCCACCTCCACCCGTCGCGCCAGCTCCTGTTCGCGCACCTCGGCCTCGAGGGCCAGCTGGGCCGCCCGCTTGAGGCGCTCGAGCTCCCGGGCGAGCGCCTGTTCGCGCACCCGGGCCTGTTCCACCTCCGCCTCCACCCGCACCAGCAGCGCCGCCCGCTCGGCCCGGATCTGGCGGTCGAGCTCCGCCTTCTCCCGCCGCAGATTCTGCACCGCCGGATGGCGCTCCCCATAGCGCCCGAGCAGTTCTGCCTCGCGCCGCACCAGCTCCGCCCGCAGGCTCTCGAGGCTCGCCAACAACGGGCTCGCCTCGCCCACCAACACGCCCCGCAAGCCCTGCGCCCCGTTGCGTTTGATGCGCTCGAGACGGGCCTCCAGGGCGAGGCGCTCGCTGCGGGCCAGCACATGCGCCCGCTCCAGCCCCGCGAGCTCGTTCCGGGCGCGGGCGAGAAAGCCCTGCTCCCGCTCCCGAGCGCGGGTGCGAAAGGCCAGCAGCTCCCGTTCCGCCTGGGCGACCTGGTCCTCCAGCTCCTTGAGCCGCGAGGCCAGCCAGCTCGCCGCCCGGCGGCTGAGCTCGAACTTGCTGGAGAGCTGATCCGCCACATAGAGCTCGGCCACCGCATTGGCCACCCGCGCCGCCTTGTTGGGATCGGCGCTGCGATAGGCGACGGCGATGACCCGGGTCTTGCCCCGACGGACCACGTCCAGCCGGCCGAGGAAGGCCTCCACCAGGGCGGGTTCCACCTCATCCTCGCCGGCCGGCGGGACAACGGCCTCGCCTTTGCCGCCGCGGAGCTCCGGATCCGCATCCAGACCGAGCCGCACGATCACCCGCCGCGCGAGGCTCCGGGAGCGCAACACCTGCACCTGACTGTCGATGGTGGCGCTGTCGCGGTCGAGACCGGCGTTCACCGCCCCATCGCGCCCGCCCAGGGCGGGGCGGGGTTCGATCAACAAGAGCGCCTCGGCCACATACTGACGCGGCAGATAGGCGATGGCGATGGCGGCGCCGGCGGTTCCCAGCACCACCACGCCGAGGATCAATAGGGCGCGCCGCCAGAGCAACCGCAGCCAGCCCACCAGGTCCAGCTCCGGCCCCCGGCCCGCCGCCGCGTCCTGTCTGCTGTCCGGCACCGCGGCTCTTCGCTTTTCCGGCGTATGGCCATCCCCAGGATTAACCAAAAGTAGAATTGGGCACAAGCGTCCCGGGTCGGCGCGGGAAGGGGTGGGGGTGTGGATTTTTGGCCGCCGCTGCCCTAGACCCGCCAGAAGGAGCTGGACGGATCCGCGAAGGGAGGCCCGGCGCGCCGATGACCGCCACAGCGGTGCTGGTGGAACTTCTGGGCATCGTCGCCCTGCTGCTGTGGGCGGTCCGGCTGGTGCGCACCGGCATCACCCGCGCCTTCGGGCCCCGGCTGCGCAGCCTGGTGGCGCGCGCCGCCAACAACCGCAGCCGCGGCTTCGCCGCCGGCTTCCTGGTCACGGTGGCCCTCCAGAGCAGCACCGCCACCGCCCTCATCGTCGCCTCCCTGGCGAGCCGTCAGGTGCTGCCCACCCTCACCGCGCTGGCGGTCATGCTGGGCGCCGACGTCGGCACCACCGTCGCCGCCCAGATCCTGTCCTTCAAGCCCCACATCCTCGCCCCGGCGCTGCTGCTGGTCGGGGTGGCGCTTTATGTCACCTACGAAAGCGGGCCGCAGCGGCACATCGGGCGCATCCTGGTGGGCCTCGGGCTGCTCCTGTTGGCCCTGCGGCTGATGTTGGAGACCACCGCCCCGCTTCGCGAAAGCCCGGCCCTGGTCGCGGTGATCGCCGCGATCGGCGGCGAACCGATGATCGCGCTGGTGGTGGCGGCCCTGCTCACCTGGCTCGCCCACTCCAGCCTCGCCACGGTGCTGCTCATCATGTCGCTGGCCGAACACGGGGTGATCGGGCCCGAGACCGCCTTCGCCTTCGTGCTCGGCGCCAATGTGGGCGGCGGCATCGCCCCCGTGGTGATGACCCTGCGCAGCGAAGCACCCGGCCGCCGCGCCCCGATCGGCAACCTCGTCCTGCGCACCGCAGGCGCCTTGCTGCTGCTGCCCCTGCTCCCCTGGATCACCCCATATGTGGCGCTGCTCGAAGCCGATGTCGCCCGCCAGGTGGTCAACTTCCACACCGCCTTCAATCTCGCCCTGGCGCTTTCCGCCATGCCGTTTCTCGGCACGTTGCGCGGCCTGCTCGAATGGCTGCTGCCCGAGCCGCCGCCCAGCGAGGATCCCGCAGCACCCCGCTACCTGGACCGCGAAGCCCTCGACAGTCCGAGCGTCGCTCTCGCCGCCGCCGCCCGGGAGGCGCTGCGCATGGGCGACGTGGTGCAGGACATGCTCGGCCGCAGCATCGACGCCCTGCGCACCAACGACATGCATTTGATCAACGAAATCAAAGCCGAGGACGACATCCTCGACCGCCTCCACGAGGCCATCAAATTCTACCTCACCGAAATCTCCAAGAACGAGCTCGACCAGTCGGAAAGCCGACGCTACCAGGAGATCCTCTCCTTCGTCACCAACATGGAACACATCGGCGACATCGTCGATCTCAATCTCATGGAGATCGCCGAGAAGAAGGCGATGGAAAATGTGAAATTCTCAGCCCAGGGATTCGGGGAACTCAGCAACATCCACGAGAAAATCATGGAGCATCTGCAGCTGGCCCTCAGCGTGTTCATGACCCGGGACGTGCGCCTCGCCCGCCAGCTGGTGGCCGGCAAGGCGACGGTGCGCGAACTCGAGCGGCGCGCCTATGAGAACCACCTCAAGCGGCTCGCCCAGGGGGTGCCCGACACCATCCAGACCACGGGCCTCCATCTCGACGTCATCCGCGACCTCAAGCGCATCAACAGCCATCTCACCGCGGTCGCCTATCCCCTGCTCGAGGAGACCGGCGAGCTGCGCGAGACCCGCCTGCTGAGCCGCCAGGAGGCGCCCCGGCTGTCGGGATTGGCCCCGAGCCCTGCGGTTGCCAAGCCGTTCTCCGCGGGCGGGCAGGAGGAGCGCTGAGGGGCATCGCCGCCGGCCGCCCTGATCCAGGACCACGGTTCCCTCCGCCGCATGCGGCGGACGGTGCGCGGGATGGTGCGGTCTTCCCTTCCGATGGTGCGGTGGAATGCGGGCGGGCGGGCTGCGTCCGCCGCCTGCGCGGGCCGATCAGTAGAGCATGCCGAGTTCGAGCCGGGCCTCTTCGCTCATCATGCCGGGGTGCCAGGGCGGATCCCAGACGATGTTGACCCGGCAGTCCTTGACGCCCTCCACCGCCTTGACCTTGGCTTCCACCTCGAGGGGAAGGGTTTCCGCCACCGGGCAGTGGGGCGAGGTGAGGGTCATGTCGATCACCACGCTGTTGTCGTCCTCGACGTCGATCTTGTAGACGAGGCCGAGCTCGTAGATGTCGACCGGGATCTCGGGATCGTAGACGGTCTTGAGCGCCTCGATGACCCGCTGGCCCAGTTCCCGGACCGCATTCAGGCGCTCCGCGTCCACCTGTTCGGACGGCTGTTCCAGCATCTGGGCGGCTCGTTCGATCCGGTCCTCGCTCATGGCTCCGTTCCGCTTCCGCGCACCAGCGCCGCGATGCGTTCGAGCGCGGCGCAGAAGGTCTCGATCTCCTCCCGCGTGTTGTAGACCGCCACCGACATGCGCGCGCTCGCCGCAAGGCCGAGGCGGGCATGCAGCGGCATGGCGCAGTGGTGGCCGGTGCGGATGGCGATGCCCTCGAGGTCGAGCATCATGCCGATGTCCTGGGGGTGGGCACCGTCGACGGTGAAGGCCAGCACGCTCGCGCGCCTCCGGGGGCGGCCGAGGATGTGGACTCCGGGAATCCGCCGCAGCCCTTCCTCGGCGGCCGCGAGCAGCTGCCGCTCGTGGTCGTGGATGGCCTGAAGACCGACCTCCTCCACGAAATCCAAGGCCTCGGGAAGGGCGCAGATGCCGGCGATGTCCGGGGTTCCGGCCTCGAAGCGGAAGGGGATGTCGTTGAAGGTGGTGCCCTCGAACGACACCCGTTCGATCATGTCGCCGCCCCCCTGCCAGGGCGGCATGCGCTCGAGCCGTTCGGCGCGACCATAAAGCACCCCCACGCCGCTCGGCCCGTAGAGTTTGTGGGCCGAGAACACCAGGAAGTCGCATCCCAGCTCCGCCGCCCGCACGGGCAGATGCTGCACCGCCTGGGCGGCGTCGATGAGCACCGGCACCCCGGCCCGGCGGGCGAGGTCCACCACCTCCTCGACCGGATTGACGGTGCCCAGCACGTTGGACACCCAGCTCACGGCGATCATGCGGGTGCGGGAGGTGATGCGCGCGCGCAGCTGCGCGAGGTCCAGCTCCCCCTCGGGGGTGATGGGGGCCGCCACCACCTTGGCACCCCGCTCCGCCGCCACCAGCTGCCAGGGGACGATGTTGGCGTGATGCTCCATCTCGGTGAGCAGGATCTCGTCCCCGGGCTCGAGCATGGGCCTGAGGAAGCTGTAGGCGACCAGGTTGATGGCTTCGGTGGCGTTGCGGGTGAACACGATCTCCCGCCAGTCCCGCGCCCCGAGGAAGGCCTGCACGCGCCGGCGGCTCCGGTCGTGGCGTTCGGAAGCGCGCTGGCTGAGCTCGTAGATGCCGCGGTGGATGTTGGCGTAGTCCTCGTAGTAGAAGCGCCGCAGCTCCTCCACCACCCGCCGCGGCTTCTGGGCCGAAGCGGCGGAATCGAGGTAGATCAGCGGCTTGCCCTGCATGGGCCGCCCCAGGATGGGAAACTGGGCCCGGATCGACTCCAGGTCCGGAACCGCCGCCGGCCGCAAGCCTGCGCCGATCTCGTTCATACCAGCCCCTCGGCTTCCAGCGCCCCGCCGCCCGGCACCCGGTCCAGCACCCGCCGGGCCATCTGGCCGCGCAGGTGGGGATCCACCACCCGCTCCAGCACCTCGCCCGCGAAGGCGTAGGTGAGCAGCGATTCCGCCACCGCCTGCGGCAGGCCGCGCGCGCGCAGGTAGAACAGCGCCGACGGGTCCAACGCCCCCACCGTGGCGCCGTGGCTGCATTTGACGTCGTCGGCGAAGATCTCGAGCTCCGGTTTGGTGTCGACCTCCGCCTCGTCGGACAGAAGCAGGTTGTTGTTGGCCTGATAGGCGTTGGTCTTCTGGGCGTCGCGGTAGACCATGATGCGGCCGGCGAACACCGCCCGCGCCTTGCCGCCGACGATGCCCTTGAAGAACTGGTCGGAATGGCAGCCCGGCTGTTCGTGGTGGACCCGCACGAACTGGTCCACATGCTCCCGCTCCATGGGCATGTAGAGCCCGTTGAGCAACGCCTCCGCGCCGGAGCCGCAGAGATGCACCTCGGTTTCGTTGCGCACGAGCCCGCCGCCCAGGCTTGCGATGTTGCGCACGAGCCGCGCCCCCGCGGCGAGCTGGATGCGGCTGCGGGCGAGCAGGGTGGCGGATTGGGGCGGCGCCTGCATCACCTCATGGACGAGCTCCGCCCCCTCGCCGAGCTCCACCGCGCCCACCAGGTTCACCCACTGGCCCGCCTCGCCCTCGCCGAGGTGGCTTTCGATGAGGTGGAGCCGGGCGCCGGGGCCGAGCCGCACCACCAGGCGGGGATGGGTCATGCCCGCCTGTTCGCGGGCGTCCTGGAAGAACAACAGCTGCAGGGGCGCTTGCGGCCGCACCCCTGCCGCCAGCTCGACGACCGCGCCCGAGGTCCAGAAGGCGGCATTGAGCCAGGCGAAGGCCGAGCCCTCCTCCTCGGCCGGGCGTGTGAGCGCCGCGAGCCGCTCCGGCTGTCGGGCCGCAAGCCGCTCGAGGCTCGTAATCGCCATGCCGTCGGGGAGCCCGCCGGTATGGCTGAGTTCGGGAACCAGGCGACCGTTGACGAAAATCAGGCGCCGGGCCTCGACGCCGCCGGCAAACGCCGCCTTGAGCTGTTCGAGCGGCGGCGCTGTCGCCTCAAGGAGCGGCAGCGCCTTCTGCACGCGGCCGAGGATGGAGGTGTATTTCCACTCCTCCACCCGCGAGGTGGGAAGGCCGATCTCGCACACCCGCCGCCACGCCTGCCGCCGCAGCTCGGCGAGCTCCGGGAGCTGGGAGCCCGGCAGCCGGTTGCGGGCGCGTGTGAACAGCTCTTCATAGGAGGGATCGGGAAGCACCGTGCGCGCGCGTGCCATGGTCCGCCTCATGCCGCCTTGCCGGCGAAGCCCTCATAGCCCCGCTCCTCCAGCTCGAGCGCGAGCTCCTTGCCGCCCGATCGCAGGATGCGCCCGTCCACCATGACGTGCACCCGGTCCGGCACGATGTGGTTGAGCAGGCGCTGGTAGTGGGTGATGATGAGAAAGGCCCGCTCGCCGCCGCGCAGGCGGTTGACGCCCTGGGCGACGGTCTTGAGGGCGTCGATGTCGAGACCCGAGTCGGTCTCGTCGAGCACCGCCAGCCTGGGCTCCAGCACCGCCAGCTGGAGGATTTCGTTGCGCTTTTTCTCGCCCCCGGAAAAGCCGACGTTGATGTCGCGCTTGAGGAGCTCCTGGGGCATGCCGAGCAGCTCCGCCGCCGCCCGCACTTGCTTGAGGAACTCCCCGGGCTTGACCTCCTCCTCGCCGCGCGCCTTGCGCAGGGCGTTGAGGGCCTGCCGGAGGAAGTACATGTTGCTCACCCCGGGGATCTCCACCGGGTACTGCATGGCCAGGAACAGCCCGGCGGCGGCCCGCTCCTCGGGCTCCATGGCGAGCAGGTCCTCGCCCAGGAACCGCACCGCGCCACCGGTCACCTCGTAGCCGTCGCGGCCCGCCAGCACATAGGCCAGGGTGCTCTTGCCGGAGCCGTTGGGCCCCATGATGGCGTGCACCTCGCCGGCCTCCAGCGACAGCGACACCCCCTTGAGGATCTCCTTGCCCTCCACCCGGGCGCGCAGGTCCTCGATCTCCAACAGCGCCATGATGCTTTGGTCCTCCGGTCGCTTCAGCCCACCGAGCCCTCGAGGGAGATGCCGAGCAGCTTGCGCGCTTCCACGGCGAATTCCATCGGCAGCTCGTCCATGACCTCGCGGCAGAAACCGTTGACGATCAGCGCCACCGCATCCTCCTCGGAGATTCCCCGGGAGCGACAGTAGAACAGCTGGTCGTCGCTGATCTTGCTGGTGGTGGCCTCGTGTTCGGCCACCGCGCTGCGGTTGCGCACCTCGATATACGGCACCGTGTGCGCCCCGCAGCGGTCCCCGATCAGCAGGCTGTCGCACTGGGTGTAGTTGCGCGCCCCCTCCGCCCCGCGCATGATCTTCACGAGACCCCGATAGGTGTTGTTGGAGCGGCCGGCGGCGATGCCCTTGGAGACGATGCGGGAGCGCGTGCGCTTGCCGATGTGGACCATCTTGGTGCCGGTGTCCGCCTGCTGGTGGTTGTTGGTCACCGCCACCGAGTAGAACTCCCCGACCGACTCCTCCCCCTGCAGGATGCAGGAAGGATACTTCCAGGTGATGGCGGAGCCGGTCTCGACCTGGGTCCAGGAGATCTTGGAGCGCCGGCCCTTGCACAGCCCGCGTTTGGTGACGAAGTTGTAGATGCCGCCCTTGCCGTCCTTGTCTCCCGGATACCAGTTCTGGACGGTGGAATATTTGATCTCGGCCTCGTCCAGGGCGATCAGCTCCACCACCGCCGCATGCAGCTGGTTCTCGTCCCGCATGGGCGCGGTGCAGCCTTCCAGATAGCTCACATAGCTGCCCTCGTCGGCGATGATGAGGGTGCGCTCGAACTGGCCGGTGCCGGCGGCGTTGATGCGGAAATAGGTGGAAAGCTCCATCGGGCAGCGTACGCCCTTGGGCACGTAGACGAAGCTGCCGTCGGTGAAGACCGCCGAGTTGAGGGCGGCGTAGAAATTGTCCCCCGGCGGCACGACGGTTCCCAGATACTTGCGCACCAGCTCGGGATGGTCCCGCACCGCCTCGGAGATGGAGCAGAAGATGATGCCGAGCTCCTCGAGCTTCTGTTTGAAGGTGGTGGCCACCGAAACCGAGTCGAACACATAGTCCACCGCCACCCCGGCCAGGATCTCCTGCTCCCGGATCGGGATGCCGAGCTTCTCGTAGGTGCGCCGGATCTCGGGATCGATGTCGTCGAGCGACTTCGGCCGTTCCTTCTGTTTGGGTGCTGCGAAATAGGAGATGGCCTGGAAGTCGATGGGCGGATAGTGGACCTTGGCCCACTTCGGCTCCTCCATCGCCTGCCAGCGCCGGTAGGCCTCAAGCCGCCATGCGGTGAGCCAGTCGGGCTCGCCCTTCTTCTTGGAGATCATGCGGATGATGTCTTCGTTGAGCCCCGGCGGCGCGGTCTCCTCCTCCACCGGAGTGGTGAACCCCCATTTGTACTCGCCGCCGGTGACCTCGCGGACGGTCTCGATGGCCGAAGACATGTCGTACCCTCACCCTGCAGCCAACGATTCGGAATCCCGCCTGAGCGCCCGCTCCTCGGGGAGGAGAAAGGCGTCCGGGACGGTGGTGGCCATCTCGGCCAGCGTGATCTCGGACAAGGCGCGCCGGATCGCCTCGTTGATGCGCTGCCAGTTGGCGCGCGCCGGGCACAGGCGTTCGATCTCGCAGTCGCCGCTGCCCTCCTCGATGCAGGCGGTGAGCGCGATCGGGCCGTCCAGCGCCTCGATGATCTCGGCCACGGTGATCGCCCGGGCCGGCCGGGCGAGACCGTAACCGCCATACGCCCCGCGGTGCGAGGCGAGCAGACCGGCCCGGCCGAGCAGCTTGAGGATTTTGCTCGCGGTGGCGGGCGGCACCCCGGTGGCCTCGGCGATGTCGGCGGCGCTGCGCGGCCCTTGCGCATCCCGCGCGAGATGCGTCATCATCGCGATGCCGTAGTCGCAAAGCCGGCTCAGGCGGATCACGGGCAGAACCCTTTTAAAATCGGACCAAAGTGGTCCTCATTGCGCGCCACACATGGCGCCGATCGCGGGGGCTGTCAAGAGCGTGGGGCGGGCAGGCGGTGCCGGAAGCAGGGGAGAGCCGCAGATGAGCGACGGATATCGGGCGCCCGTGGAGGAGATGTTGCTGGTGCTGCGGGCGATCGGCGGAATCGAAACCCTGCCGCCCTCGGCGGAGCGGCCGGAGGTGGATCTCGAGACCTGCCGGCTGCTGCTCGAGGAGGCGGCCCGGTTCGCCGCCGAGGTGTTGGCTCCGCTCGCACCGCGCATGGACCGCGAGCCGCCGCGGCTGGCCGACGGCGAGGTGGTGACCACGCCGGGCGTGAAGGAGGCCTACGCCCGTTTCATCGAGGCGGGATGGAACGGCCTCGTGTTTCCGGAACGCTGGGGCGGCCAGGGGCTGCCGCGGCTTCTGCAGGCGGCGACCGATGAGATGTGGAACGCCGCCAACATGACGTTCGCCCTCTGTCCGCTGCTCACCCAGGCGGGGATCGAGGCCCTGCTCGCCCACGGCGGCGACGAGCTCTGCCGTCGCTATCTGCCGCCGCTTGTGAGCGGCCGCTGGACCGCCGCCATGTGTCTCACCGAGCCCCAGGCCGGTTCCGACCTGGGGGCGCTGCGCTGTCGGGCCGAGCGGTCGGAGGACGGCTACCGGCTGTTCGGCCAGAAGATCTTCATCACCTTCGGCGATCACGATCTCGCCGACAACATCATACACTTCGTGCTCGCCCGTCTGCCCGACGCGCCGGCGGGAACACGGGGGATCTCCCTGTTCCTGGTCCCCAAGTGGCTGCCGGACGAGGCGGGGCGGCCGGTGCGCCGCAACGACATGCGCTGTCTCAAGCTCGAGGACAAGCTCGGCATCCACGGCAGTCCCACCTGCGTGATGGCCTACGGCGAGGAGGGCGGCGCGGTCGGCTATCTGATCGGCGAGGAGCATCGGGGTCTGCGCTGCATGTTCACGATGATGAACCAGGCCCGGATCGCGGTCGGCAACGAGGGGCTCGGCGTGGCCGAGGCGGCCTTCCAGAAGGCGCTCGCCTACGCCCGCGAGCGCGTCCAGGGCCGGCGCGGGGGCCGTCCCGTCCCCATCCTCGCCCATCCCGACGTGCGCCGCATGCTGCTGACCATGCGCGCCGTGACCGCCGCCATGCGCTGTTTGTGCTACGAGACCGCCGCCTGGCTCGACCGCAGCGAGCGGGCGCCCCGGCCGGAGGAGCGGGAGCGGGCGCGCGCGCGGGTGGCCCTTCTGACCCCGGTGTGCAAGGCCTGGTGCACCAACCGGGCGGTCGAGGTGGTCTCGCTCGCCCTCCAGGTGCACGGCGGCGCCGGTTACATCGAGGAGACCGGCATCGCGCGTCTGTACCGGGATGTGCGCATCACCCCCATCTACGAGGGCACGAACGGCATCCAGGCCATCGATCTGGTGCAGCGCAAGCTCTTCCTCGAGGAGGGCGAAGCGCCCTGGGCGCTGCTGCGGGAGCTGTGGGAGGAGGGCGAGCGGTTGCGCACAAGCCCCCTCGCCGCTGCGAGCGGCGCGCTCATGCAGGCGCTCTCCGTTCTCGAACAGGCCACGAAGGAGCTGCAGCAGGCGGATGCCGACGACAGGGAGGCCGCCGCCATGCCCTATCTCGAACTGTTCGGCTGGAGCGTGGGGGCGGTCTTGTTGGCGCGGCTCGCCCGAAGTGCAGCCGAGACCGCTCTCGGCCCCAGGCTGATCGGCGCAGCCCGCTTCTATCTCGAGCAGCTGCTGCCGCAGGCGGCTGCGCTTGCGGGCGCCATCCGGGCGGGGGTCGCGGCCTTGGATCCGGACTGGCTCGGGGAGCCCTGAGAACAGGAACGCCCGATCCCCCCTCTTCGCTCGCGCTCACATCCGGACGGCTGCGGCCGCCGTGCGCCGCGCCCGGTTGATCCACGGGCTGGCAGGGCTTCGCCTCAACGCAGCGATTCGCCCGAAGACGGTTTCCGTTCGCCCGCCCTGTGGATGCGGTTCTGGGCCACCAGCACCTCGTCCGAGAGATTCTCGCGCAGGGCGTCGATGCGGGCGACCTCCTCGAGGAAGCGGCTCAGTTCGGCCCCTTCGAGTTTGACCGCCTCCGCCTGGCGCAGCGAGAGGGGATCGATCACCCGGCCGCGGTAGCGCACCTCGTAGTGCAGATGCGGGCCCGTGACCATGCCGGTGCTGCCGACGTAGCCGATCACCTGGCCCTGTTTGACCCGCACCCCGCGCCGGATGCCCTTGGCGATGCCCTGCATGTGGGCGTAGGCGGTGACATACTCGGCGTTGTGTCGGATGCGCACGTAGATGCCGAGGTTGCCGTTGCGCCCCGCGAAGGTCACCACCCCGTCGCCGGCGGCGAAGATCGGCGTGCCGCGCGGCGCCGCGAAATCGACCCCCTTGTGGAGGCGGGTGAAGCCGAGGATCGGGTGCTTGCGTTTGCCGAACGGCGAGGACAGGCGGGCGCCGTTGATGGGGGTGCGCATGAGGGACTTGCGCAGCGAGCGCCCCTCCCGGTCGAAATACTCCACATCCTCGGAGCGCCGGAAGCGATAGGCGTCCAGCTGCCTGCCTCCGACCTCGAGGGCGGCGTAGAGGATCTCCCCCGCGCGCGGCTCGCCGCCGCCTTTGGGCCGCAGCCGTGTGAACAGCACCTGGAAGCGGTCGCCCGGTTGGATGTCACGCTGGAAATCCACATCCCAGCTGAACAGCCGCACCATGGCGAACAGGGTCTCGAGGGGAAGCCCCTCCTCTGCCGCCGCCTCGTAGAGGCTCGCCGCGATCTCGCCCGACACCAAGACGTGCTCCACCTCCACCGGCAGCCGGATCCGCTCCACCGAAAACCCCTGGCCCGGCTCACGGCTGAGGCGGAGCTGTTCGTCCCAGTCGAGTTCGATGGCGAGCGCGGCGAGCTGCAGGCGGTCGCCGGAATCGGTCTCGGGAAGGAGCTCCAGGGAGATGGTCTGGCCCACCTTGAGCCGCCTCGGATCGAAGGCCGACTTGAGGGTCTCGATCGCCGCCTCCGCCTCGCCCGGCACCACCCCCTGGCGCAGCAGGATCTCGAACAGGGTGTCGCCCCGTTTGACGTCCACGCTCCGGAGCACGGCCGGCGGCTCCGAAACCTCCGGCTCCGGCACCGCCGTCTCCGGCTCCGGCGGCAGGGCGGCGAGCGCCACACCCGGCTCCGGGGCGCCGTCGTCTCGGGCCGGGACGGTGGCGCGCGTCTCCTCGGCAGCCGGCCGCTCCAGCTCCGGCAGGGAAGGGGTGAAGAGACGCACCGACAACAGCAACCCGACCGCCGCCGCCGAGAGCACGGTCAGACGGGCAAGCCTGCGGGTGCGCAAGCTCCCCCGCGGCCTGGTCCGACTCCCCAACACGCTGCTCCTCCCAGAGGTTGCAAGATCAACCCCGGCCGAATCCCCGGAGCACGCCGCAGGGGATCCGCCCGCGTAACTGCCTCCCTCCGGGCGCTACCATGGCCTCCGTCCCGGATCCCGTCAACGGCCGCGGCGCCTTGCGGCCGCACGCCGCTCTTGGCGGTTTCGATAGAGCGGCACCAGCGCCGTGAGCAGCGCCAGGGCGACCAGCGGTAGGAGGACGCGCCAGTCCCACAGGCGTCTGGGATCCGCCGCCGCCGCCGCCCCGAGCAATCCCTCGCCGAGGCTCGCATACAGGAACGCGCCCGGCATGATGCCGATGAAGGTGGCGAGGGTGTATGGGAGCAGCCGCATGCCCAGGAAGGCGGGCAGGATGTTCACGAGCCAGAAGGGAACGAGCGGCAGCAGCCGCAGGGTCAACAGATAGCCGACCGCGTTGCGGTTGAAGGCCTCGCTCGCCTTCTTCAGCCAGGGACCGGCCCGTGCCCGGAGCGGTTCGCCGAGGCTGCTTTTAGCGATGGTGAACAACCCCACGGCACCGAGAGTGGCCCCGATCACCGCGAGCAGCGCGCCGGGCAGCAGCCCGAACAGGAAACCGCCGGCGATGGTGAGCGCCGACGCACCGGGCAGCGACAGGGCCACCGTACAGGCGTAGAGGGCCACATAGGCCAGAGCCGCAAGCCAGGGTTGGTCCGCCACCAGCCGGTGGAGTTCGAGCGCGCGGCTGCGCAGGCCGTCCAGGGTGAGCAGTTCGGATACGCCCGCGAGATAGGCGGCGAGGGCCGCCAGCGCCAACACGACCAGCGGCCACATGCGGATGCGCGGGCGGGAGGGGTTCGGGGTCATGATCTATCCCAAGGCGGCCAGCGCGCGCACCAGCCGGCGGGTCCAGGTCCCGAACACCAGGGGCTCGAGAGCGCGCCCCGCGGCCCGCTTCACCGCCTCCATGCGGGTGGGGTAGGGGAAGGGGGCCGCCGCCAGCGCGTGCAGGGGAAGCCGTCCGTCCACCGCCAGCACCAACGGCGCGATCAGCTCCCCCGCCTGCGGCCCCACCACGCCCGCGCCGAGCAGCCGCCGCCTGCGGCCCACCACGAGTTTGACGAGCCCCTCCTCCCGGCCCTCGCAGCGGGCCCGATCGCTTTCCGCGAAGGGGATGCGGATCACCTCCACCGTCTCGCCCCGCGCCCGCGCCTCCGCTTCGCTCTCTCCCACCTGGGCGAGTTCGGGGTCGGTGTAGACCACCCGGGGGATGGCGCAGTGGCGCGGCCGCGCCGGGATGCGCAGCAGGGCCTGCTTGAGCACCACCTGGGCCTCATGGGCGGCGGCGTGACTGTAGGGGGC
>JALSGW010000230.1 GCA_026982585.1 Alphaproteobacteria bacterium
GGGCGGCTGGCTGGAGGATGGTGTGTACGGGCTTGCCCGCTACCGGAGCCTGCTCGAGGAGATCAAGGAGGCGGAGCGCCCCGATCTGGCCATGCTCGGGGTGGCGGTGCGGGCGCTCGCATCCCTGCAACCCACGGCCGGCACCCGGCCGCAACCGAGGCCCGAAAAGGGCCCGGCCACTCTCTAGGCGCTTGCACCCTGCACGGTGCATCCCTTCCCGCCCGCACGACCTTGAGGATCGGCCGCGGCCCGCAGGCGCTCCACCATCCGAACCGGTCTCCCGGACCCGCGGGCTCGGCCTTCGGGTTGGCGCACGCAGACACCGCAGCGCGCGAAGGCGATCGATGACCTCCCGATGCGGTGGGCATCGCAAGGGAATGGCGGCGGCGGTCCCCGAATACCGCAGCTGCGGGGTGCAGCCTCAACACTCCGCTGCGGCCCGATGTCCTACGCGGGGGATGGGGACCATCTCGGGCGCGGACTGCAGGATCCGAAGAGGTTTGATGTCGCAGGTGCGGCGAGGGCGGCGACCGTGACCGCGGCCGCGGGCGGACTTTCCGGGTGCCGTAGCTGCGGGGAGGAGACTTCTGGCATCCGAGTGCCGTCAGGTCGACAACGCCCAATGCTGTGTGTGCGCGAAGGAGGCCGTCTCGGGTGCGTCGTGCAGGCGCCGGCGAGGCCTGATGCCACATCTTCGGGGAGACCCAGAACTCCGCTGCCGCCCGAAGCACCAGGGCCCGATGCCGTGTCCGCTGGGAGGAGGCCCCAACCATCCGCCCGCCGCCTGATCCACAGTGCTCGATGCGGTGGGTGTGGCAAGGGAGCCTCCGGGCGGATGTGCGGGTGCCGCGGTGGCGGGTGCCGGGGAGGTGCTGTCGGACGCGCGGACATGCCCTCTCATGTCCCGATGCCGCGGGTGTGGGGCAGAGACCGCGACCGTGGGCCTGATCGCGGGCGGATCTTCCCCGATGCCCTATCTGCGGAGAGCAGGAGGCTGTCAGCCGTCCCCGTCAGCTGGACAACGCCGATGTCGGACGCGCGGAAGGGGACTCGCCGCGGGCGCGTTCGGAGCCGTTCCCGGGCAAGCTCGGTGGCTGCGAGCACCGCCAGGATCATCCGGGCTTGCGCGAAGACGCCGCCGCAGACGAGCGCGGCAGAGCGGTGCGCGCGGGATCCCGCGGGCGCGCGCGAAGGCGCCGGCTCGCACGGGCCGGTGGTGGCGGAGGAGGCGATCCTGCGGGCGCGCGAGGCGCCCTGTTCCACCGTTCCTTCCAGAGGAAGCCAGGTGGATCCTCAACGCCAGAAACAACCCGTGCGGATTGCTGTCCGGGTCAGGTGAGGGTGGATTCTCCGTCCGCGCGGAGCCGCCCGCACGCATGGTGCGGCCGTCCATCCCGTCGCGGGATCCTCCGCGCACCCGCGGAGCCGCCGTAGATGCTGCCTCTCGGGCCCACGCCGGGGACGAATCCTCCACCCGCGCGCGGAGGTGCCGGACGCACCGGTCACTGGCCAGGCGTGCGCGACCGATCGGCCGGGCACGCGCGGAGGCGCCCCGGTCATACGACGGCCCCGCACTGGGCGGCGGGCCTCCACGCACGCGCGGAGGCACCTTGAGCGGGGACCAGAGGATCGATCGCGCCTGCGGGGCCTCCCCGCACGCGCGTAGCCGCCGGCGTTCCAGCAGGGCGACAGCAAGCTGTCGCCGGGGCCTCCACGCACGCGGGGAGCCACTTGGCGGATGGCGGGGTGGCGGATGCGGATTAAACGGGCCTCCACGCACGTGCGGAGCCGTCCGGGACGGCACGCACACCGCCCCGGCCCGAACCCGGACCTCCACGCACGCGCGGAGCCGCCTCTTGTTCCCACCTTTCGGATCAGGCCCCCGGACCATGGACAGAGGGAGCTGCCCGGATTCGCGGCGGCGCCCTGTTCCTTGGGTCTTCCGGCCTGGGTGTGTCCGCAGGGACCGCCGGGCGCGCGCGAAGGGCGTCCTGGCGGATGCCGGTGGAGCGGGGACGGTTTGGCATGCGCGACGGCCTCTCCGCCCGGGCCTACAGAGCTGCCCAGACGCCGTGCGGATGGACGTTCCCAAAAGCGCCGTGCCTGATGTGTTTCCTTCGGGCTCGGATCCGACAGGGCTTTCGGTCGCGCGAAAGCGCCCAGGAAGAGCGCGAACCCGGACACCTTTCCGCAGGGGAGCCGAGACCCGCACCTCCCGCCCACCCTCCGGCCGGACATCGCGCGAGAGACGGCGGTGATGGCGGCCCAACGCGCGCTGGGGCATGCCAGGCCTGACCCCGACATCGCATACGGAGCACCGCTCCCCGCGCGGGCCGGCGTGATAGCGCGCGGCAGATCTTGCGGCTAGATTTGATCCACTGCGGGGGTTTCCCGGGCGGGCCCGTGGCGCCCATCCATGGAGTTCTGCCGCCTGCGCGCCATTCGGCCGTCCCCGGCCCGGCCGCGGTCCTGTGCCGGCCGTTCGCCGGGGCGGACAGCAGGGCGACCGCCCTCCGCACCGCGCCCCTCAGCGGCCGAACAACAGCTCCGGCAGCCACAGGGCGGTGGCCGGGAAAAGGAAGACGATCACAAGCCCGATCACCTGCAGCATCATGAAGTCGAACATGCCCCGATAGATCCACGACAGCTGCCAGTCGGGTGCGACCGACTTCAGGTAATAGGCGGCCATCGCCACCGGCGGCGAGAGGAAGGCGGTCTGGAGGTTCACCGCCACCAGGGTGCTGAACCAGACCAGATCGATGCCCATCTCGGTCACCGCCGGCAGGAAGATGGGCAGGAAGATGAAAATGATCGCCGGCCACTCGAGCGGCCAGCCGAGCACGAAGATGATGGCCATGAGCACGATCAGCATGATGGTGGGATCGTAGGTGAGGGTGACCAGCCATTCGGCGATCATGCGGCTCGTGCCCAGGCGGGTGAAGACGCCGCCGTAGATGTTGGAGGCGACCGCGAGGAAGAGCACCAAGGCCGAGGTCTCGAGGGTATCGAGACAGGCCTGACGCAGGCCGCGCAGGGAAAAGCGGCCGTAGGCGACGGTCAGCAGGAGGGCGCCGAACGCCCCCATCGCCGCCGCCTCGGTGGGGGTGGCGAGGCCGAAGAGGATGCTGCCGAGGGCGGCGAAGATCACCACCGCGAGCGGCAGCACCCCGGCCACGAACTCGCGCACCACCTCAAACGCGCTCTTCGGCCACAGCTCGCGCGGCAGGGGCGGGCCCGCCTCGGGATCGAGATAACAGCGGATCAGCGTATAGGCGATGTAGAGGCCGGAGAGGATCAGGCCCGGGATGAGGGCGGCCGCGAACAGCTTGACGATCGACACCCCCACCACCGGCGCCAGCACCACCAGCATCACGCTCGGCGGAATCAGAATGCCGAGGGTGCCGCCGGCGGCGATGGTGCCGGCCGAGAGCTTGGGATCATAGCGCGCCCGCATCATCGCCGGCGCCGCCATCATCCCCATCACCGTCACCGAGGCGCCGATGATGCCGGTGGCGGTGGCGAAAATGGTCGCGGTCAGCAGCACCCCCAGGTACAGCGAACCCCGCACCGGCGCCAGGATCAGCTGGAAGGAGCGGAACAGCCGCTCCATCAGCCCCGCCTGCTGCAGGATGTGGCCCATGAAGACGAACAGGGGCACCGCCGCCAGCGTCTCCTCCTTCATGAGCCCGATGGTCTGGAAGACCATCAGATAAAAGACGGTGTCCCCGAAGCCGATGTAGCCGAAGACGATGGAGAGGATGATGAGGGTGAAGGCGATCGGGAAGCCGACGAAAATCCCCGTCAGCAACGCGATCAGCAAAAGCACCCCGAGCAGTTCCGGACTCACTGGAGCGCCCTCCCGGTGACAGCGGCATAGGCGCTCTTGGCGAACTCCGAGACGCCCTGGATCATGAGCAGCAGGATGGCGAGCGGGATCATGCCCTTGAACGGCCAGATGACGGGCTGCCAGGGGCTGAGGTCGGAGCGCTCGCCGATGTCCCAGGACTGCAGGAACTCCTGCATGCCCATCCAGAAATAGAATATCATGCCGGGGAAGAAGAAAAGCAGGTAGAGGAGGGAATCGATGATCCCTTTGCGCCGTTCGCTCCAGTACTGATAGAAGATGTCGGTGCGGATGTGCGCGCCCCTGAGCAGGGCGTAGGCGGTGCCCAGCATGAAGTGGGTGCCGTAGAGCATGTAGGAGACGTCGTAGGCCCAGATGGTGGGCGCGTTGAACAGATAACGGGCGCTCACCTCATAGACCATCGCCAGCATGAGCGGGATCACGAGCAGGCTCGTGAGGCTGGCCGTGGCCTTGGCGAAACCGTCGAGCGCCTGCACCAGACGCACCAACGGGGCCGGGGGTTCGGACATCGGCAGCGCCGCCGCATCGCTCATGAGCGCACACTCCACAGCTGGCCCACCCCCAGAGCCGGCACCGGGGGCGCCTCAACCGTTTCCTGCCTCTGGAACGGAGACGGGGGATCCGGCCGGCGGCCGGCCCCCCGCGGATGTCCCTCTCACTCCGCCTCGCGGGCGTACACCTCGTCCTTCCAGTAGTAGTTGCCCGCGAACTCGTAGGAGGGATACCAGGAGAGCCGGAAGGGCACGATCTTCCGGGCGAACTCCCTCTGGCTGTCGATCACCTTGCGGTAGAAGGGCATTTCCGCCGCGTATTCGGCCTGGATCTTCTCCCACTCGTCCAGGAACTGGGTGAGGATCCGCTTGGGGGTGCGGAACATGCGCACGCCCTCCTCCACCAGCGCCCGGCAGGCCTCGGCGGTCTCGAGCGCCAGCTTCATGTTGCGGCGCACGGTGGCGTACACGATGGCCACCTCCATGATCTTCTGCACGTCGGCGGGCAGTTCGTTCCACACCTCGCGGTTGATCATGAGATGGCCGCCGGTGACCGGCTCGTGCATGCCGGGCGCGTAGTAGAAGCTCGCCACGTCGTCGAGGCCGATCTTGCGGTCCTCGGCGCAGTTGATCCACTCCGCGCCGTCGATCACGCCGCGCTCGAGCGCGGGCACGATCTCGCCGCCGGGCAGGGTCACCACCGACACCCCGAGGCGCTTGAAGGTCTCGGCGCCGATGCCGTAGATGCGGAACTTCATGCCCTTGAGGTCGTCGAGGCTGGAGATGGGGTTCTTGAACCAGCCGAGGCCCTGCGGATAGTCGGTGGGCACGTAGAAGCCGACGACGTTGAGCTTGATTTCGTTGCGGAAGAACTCGTCGAGCAGCTCGTACCCGCCGCCCTCATAGTACCAGGCCCAGAAGTCGTTGCCGTCCATGCCGAACAGCGGCCCGTGGGAGAGGGGGATGGCGGCCCGGTTCTTGCCCATGATGTAGCCGAAGGCGCCCATGCCCACCTGCAGCACGCCGCGCGAGGTGGCGTCGAAGACCTCGAAGGCCGGCACCACCGCACCGGCCGGCAGGGTCTCGATCTGCACCTCGCCGTCGGTCATCTCCTCCACGGTCTCCGCCCACAGTTCGAAAATGAGGTGCAGGTTGGCGGTGGGCGGATGGGTCGACTGGCCGGTGAGCCGGATCTCCTGAGCGGTGGCCGCCGTCGCCAGCGACAAAGCCGCGCCGATCGCCACCAGGCTGGTGGCGAGGGTGGACGCAAATCCCCTGTTCATCTCCACATCCTCCCTGATATCCTCGAGCGTCTCGAGGTCTTGTTGGGCAACCATACGAACAACGCCCGCCGCTGTCGAGCCGCTCGCGCCCGCCTTCGAGTCAGGCGCCGGCGAGCACCCGCCTGCGCATGGCCAGGAACCGGGCGTCGAACTGGCTCGCGTAGTCGTCCGCGAGCTTGAGGAAGGCGAAGAAGGACCGGTGCACCTTGCGGGTGAGCTCGTCCCGGGCGGAGATTTCCTCGAACACCTCGAGGGTGGTGCGCCCGAGCGCCAGCCACACCTCCTCCGGGAAGGTGCGCAGCTCCACCCCCCGCTCCGCGACCAGCGAGCGGAACGACTGCACGTTGTGGAAATGGAAGTCGGCGTAGGTCTCGTTCGCCGCCGCCGAGGCCGCGGTGGCGACGATGGTCTGGAGATCGGGGCCGAGCTCCCGCCAGCGCTCCCGGTTGACGATGATCTCGAGCCCCGGGCCCGGCTCGGCGAAGCCCGGCACGTAGTAGTACTTGCCACCTTGTAGAGACCGAAGGCGAGATCGCTCCACGGCCCGACCCATTCCGCCGCATCCACCGCCCCCGACATCAACGCCGGGGTGATCTCCCCGGGCGGCAGCAGCACGGTGGTGGCGCCGAGGCGCTTGAGCACCTCGCCGCCGAGGCCGGCGATGCGGAACTTGAGGCCCTGGAAGTCCTCGACGCTGTTGATCTCCTTCTTGAACCAGCCGCCCGCCTGCAGACCGCTCGAGCCGGCATAGAAGGGGACCACGTTGAAGCCCTCGTAGACTTCCTGCCAGAGCTTCATGCCGTCGCCGAAATACATCCAGGCCGACATCTCGACCGCCGTGAGGCCGAAGGGCATGCCGGTGAAGTAGTTGAGAGCGGTGGACTTGCCGACCCAGAAGTAGGGGGTGCCGTGGGCGATGTCGGCGGTACCGCTCTGCACCGCATCGAGCCCCTCGAACGGCGGCACCAGTTCGCCGGCGGCGAACAGGCGGATCTCGAGCCGCCCGCCCGACATGGTCTGCACCCGTTCGACGAAGCGTTCGGCATTGGTGCCGAGACCCGGGGTCTTGCGCGGCCAGGGCATGATCATGTTCCAGCGCACCCGGCCCTGCGCGATCGCCGGCGCCGCCACCAGGCCGGCGGCGGCCGCGGGCGCTGTTTTGAGCATCTGCCGTCGTTTCATCTCGGGCCTCCCTGTCCTTGTCGGCGGTTGCCCCGCTCCCATAGCGCCGGCGGCCGGGCGGCGCAAATCCGCCCGCTTCGCAAGATCCGGTGAGGGCGTTGGAAAGCGGCCCCGGGCGCGCCATTTCATGGGGCAAAACCGGAAGGTGACGAGCGATGCGCCGAGGCTTCCTCCTCTCCCTGCTCCTGACCCTGGGCCTGCCCCTCGCGGCGGGCGCCGGCAGCGACGACGGCGCCTTTCACGGCATCGCCATGCACGGCGACCTCAAATACGGTCCCGACTTCACCCATTTCGAATACGCCAATCCCGACGCCCCCAAGGGGGGCAGTGTCGTGTTCTCCGCCATCGGCACCTTCGACAGCCTCAACCCCTACATCCTCAAAGGGGTGCCGGCCGCCGGTCTGGGCCTGGTCTTCCAGAGCCTCACCGCCAACTCCCTCGACGAGCCCTTCTCCGAATACGGCGAGATCGCCGAGCGCATCACCGTGCCCGAGGATCGCTCCTGGGTGATCTTCGACATCAATCCGAGAGCGCGCTGGCAGGACGGCCGACCGATCACGCCCGAGGACGTCATCTTCTCGCTGGAGATCCTCAAGACCAAGGGCCATCCCTTCTATCGCGCCTACTACAAGGACGTGGTGAAGGTGGAGAAGCTCGGGCCGCGGCGGGTGAAGTTCACCTTCGCGCCGGGCACCAACCGCGAGCTGCCCTTGATCGTGGGCCAGATGCCGGTGCTGCCCAAGCACTACTGGGAGGGACGCGACTTCGCCAAGGTGACCCTCGAGCCGCCCCTCGGCAGCGGCCCCTACCGCATCAAGAAGGTCGATCCGGGCCGCACCATCGTCTACGAGCGGGTCAAGGACTGGTGGGCCGCCGATCTGCCGGTCAACAAGGGGCGCTACAACTTCGACGAGGTCCGCTACGAATACTACCGCGACGCCAACGTGGCGCTCGAGGCCTTCAAGGCCGGCCAGTACGACATCCGGCTCGAGAACGTCTCCAAGTTCTGGGCCACCGCATATGAGGGGCCGGCGCTCGAGGCGGGCTGGATCCAGAAGGTGGAGATCCCCATCGAGCGCCCGGCCGGCATGCAGGCCTTCGTCTTCAACACCCGACGGTCGATCTTCAAGGACCGTCGGGTGCGCCGGGCGCTGGCCTACGCCTTCGACTTCGAGTGGACCAACAAGGCGCTCTTCTACGGCGCCTATGCCCGCACCGACAGCTATTTCGAGAACAGCGAGCTCGAGGCGGTGGGCCTGCCCGGGCCCAAGGAGCTGGAGCTGCTCGAGCCGTTCCGCGACCGGCTGCCGCCGGAGGTGTTCACCACCGACTACGAGCCGCCCAAGACCGACGGCTCCGGCAACATCCGCCGCAACCTGCGCACCGCCCTCAAGATCCTCAGGGAGGCGGGCTGGGAGGTGCGCGACGGCCGCCTCACCCATGTGGCGAGCGGCGAGGTGATGCGCTTCGAGATCCTGCTCGTGAGCCCCTCCTTCGAGCGGGTGGTGGCGCCCTTCGTGAAAAACCTCGCCAGACTCGGCATCGAGGCGACCTATCGCACCATCGACGCCGCCCAGTACCAGAACCGGCTCAACGAGTTCGACTTCGACATGATCGTCACGGTGTGGGGCCAGAGCCTGTCGCCGGGCAACGAGCAGCGCAACTTCTGGTCCTGCGAGGCGGCCCGCACGCCGGGCAGCCGCAATTACGCCGGCATCTGCGATCCGGTGGTCGACGCGCTGGTGGAGAAGCTCATCCAGGCGCCGACCCGCGAGGATCTGGTGGCGGCGGCGCGGGCCCTGGACCGGGTGCTGCTGTGGGGGCACTATGTGATCCCCCACTGGTACATCCCCTATGCGCGGGTGGCGTATTGGGACAAGTTCGGGCGGCCGGCGGTCAATCCCAAGCACGGGCTCGATCTGTTCACCTGGTGGATCGATCCCATCCGCCTCGCCGCGCTCGAGGATGCGCGCGGGCGCATGCGCTGACGCCGAGCCGAGCGGGAGCCCGCCATGGGCGCCTACATCCTCAAGCGTCTGCTGCTCATGGTGCCGACCCTGCTCGGCATCATGATCGTCAACTTCGTCGTCATCCAGGCCGCGCCGGGCGGTCCCATCGAGCGCATCATCGCCGAGATCCAGGGGCGTGGTGTGGAGGCGACGGCGCGCATCGCCGGCACCGCGCAGACGGAACTCGCGCCCGGCGCCCAGGACGCCGGCGGCGGGGGCGACGGCGTCTATCGCGGTGCCCGCGGCCTCGATCCGGAGTTCATCCGCGAACTCGAGCGCATGTTCGGCTTCGACAAGCCGGCCTACGTGCGCTTCCTCGAGATGATGCGGCGCTATCTCACCTTCGACTTCGGCGAGAGCTACTTCCGCGACCGGCCGGTCGTGGACCTCATCCTCGAGCGGCTGCCGGTCTCCATCTCCCTCGGCCTGTGGGCCACCCTGCTCTCCTATCTGATCTCCATCCCGCTCGGCATCCGCAAGGCGGTGCGCGACGGCAGCCGCTTCGACGTGTGGACCAGCACCGTGGTGATCGTCGGCAATGCGGTGCCGGGGTTCCTGTTCGCCATCCTCCTCATCGTGCTGTTCGCCGGCGGCTCCTATTTCCAGTGGTTCCCGCTGCGCGGGTTGGTTTCCGAGAACTTCGACGAGCTGTCGCTGCCGATGAAGGTGGTGGACTACTTCTGGCACATCACCCTGCCGGTGATCGCCATGTCGATCGGCAGCTTCGCCGGCCTCACGCTCCTCACCAAGAATTCGTTCCTCGAGGAGATCAACAAGCAGTACGTGATGACGGCGCGCGCCAAGGGGCTCGTGGAGCGCCGGGTGCTCTACGGCCACGTGTTCCGCAACGCCATGCTGGTGGTGATCGCCGGCTTTCCGGGCGCCTTCATCGGCGCCTTCTTCACCGGCTCGGTGCTGATCGAGGTGATCTTCTCGCTCAACGGTCTCGGCCTGCTCGGTTTCGAATCGGCGCTCAATCGGGATTATCCGGTGATGTTCGCGACGCTCTACATTTTCACCCTTTTGGGATTGGTGATCAATCTGCTCTCCGACCTCACCTACGTGCTCGTGGATCCCCGCATCGACTTCGAGGCGCGACAGGTGTAGGCGACGATGGCCCTCAGGCGTCGCTATCGCTTTCTCGGCATTCCCCTCAGGCTGACGCCTCTCGGGGTGCGTCGCCTCGAGAACTTCAAGGCCAACCGCCGCGGCTACTGGTCGCTCGTCATCTTCCTCTGGCTGTTCATCTTGAGCCTGTTCGCCGAGTTCATCGCCAACGACAAGCCGATCGTGGTATACTACGACGGCGCCTATTACTTCCCGGTCCTGGTGAGCTATCCCGAGACCACCTTCGGCGGCGATTTCCCGACCGAGACCGACTATCGCGACCCGTACATCCGGGAGCTGATCCTGGAGAAGGGCTGGATGGTGTGGCCGCCCATCCCCTACAGTTACGATACCATCATCTACGACCTGCCGACCCCGGCGCCCTCGCCGCCCACCTGGCAGAACCTGCTGGGCACCGACGACCAGGCCCGCGACGTGCTCGCGCGGGTGATCTACGGCTTTCGCATCTCGGTGCTGTTCGGCCTGGTGCTCACGGTGGCGAGCTCGATCATCGGCATCGCCGCCGGTGCGGTGCAGGGGTATTTCGGCGGCTGGACCGATCTGCTCTTCCAGCGTTTCATCGAGATCTGGTCGGGCCTGCCGGTGCTCTACCTGCTCATCATTCTCTCCTCCATTTTCGTGCCCAACTTCTGGCTTCTTTTGGGCATCATGCTGTTGTTCTCGTGGATGGCGCTGGTGGGGGTGGTGCGCGCCGAGTTCCTCAAGGTGCGCAACTTCGAGTTCGTGCGCGCCGCCCAGGCGCTCGGGGTGAGCAATCCGGTGGTGATGTTCCGCCACATCCTCCCCAACGCCATGGTCTCGGCGCTCACCTTCCTGCCCTTCATCCTCAACGGTTCCATCACCACCCTCACCTCCCTCGACTTCCTCGGCTTCGGCCTCCCGCCCAGCTGGCCGTCGCTCGGGGAGCTGTTGGCCCAGGGCAAGAACAATCTGCAGGCGCCCTGGCTCGGGATTACCGGGTTCCTCGTGGTGGCGACCATGCTGTCGCTGTTGGTCTTCATCGGCGAAGCGGTGCGCGACGCGTTCGATCCGCGCAAGACCTTCCGCTAGGAGGTGCGATGCTGCTCGAGGTCGAGGATCTCGCCGTCCATTTCCGGGTCGAGGATCGGGTCATCGAGGCGGTCAAGGGCGCCTCCTTCGGCCTCGAGCGCGGCCAGACGCTCGCGCTCGTGGGCGAGAGCGGCTCCGGCAAGACGGTGACCGCCCTCTCGATCCTGAGGCTGTTGCCTTACCCCAAGGCCTGGCATCCCAAGGGGCGCATCCGTTTCGCCGGCCTCGAGGTGCTCTCGGCGCCGGAGGAGGAGCTGCGCCGCATCCGGGGCAACCGGGTGGGGATCATCTTCCAGGAGCCGATGACCTCCCTCAATCCCCTCCACACCATCGAGCGGCAGATCAGCGAGGTGTTGATCCTGCACCGTTCTCTGCGCCGCGAAGAGGCGCGGGCGCGGGCGCTCGAGCTTCTCGAGCTGGTCGGCATCGACGACGCCGAACGCCGCCTCGATTCCTATCCCCACCAGCTCTCCGGCGGCCAGCGCCAGCGGGTGATGATCGCCATGGCGATCGCCAACGAGCCCGATCTGTTGATCGCCGACGAGCCCACCACCGCGCTCGATGTCACCATCCAGGCGCAGATCCTCAAGCTCATCAAGGACCTGCAGCGCCGTCTCGGCATGGCGGTGCTGATCATCACCCACGATCTCACCATCGTGCGCCGCATCGCCGATCGGGTGTGCGTGATGCGGGAGGGGGAGATCGTCGAACAGGGGCCGATCGCCGAGATCTTCGCCCGGCCCCGGCATCCCTACACCCGCCATCTGCTCGCCTCCGAGCCGAAAGGTGCGCCGCTCAAGCCCGATCCGGGCGCATCCTCGGTGCTCGAGGCGCGCGCGCTCAAGGTCCACTTCCCGATCCAGCGCGGCTTCCTCAAGCGCACCGTGGGCTGGGTGAAGGCGGTCGATGGGGTGGATGTGCGGCTGCGCGAGGGGCAGACGCTCGGGGTGGTGGGGGAGAGCGGCTCCGGCAAGACCACCCTCGGCCTCGCGCTGTTGCGTCTCATTCCGAGCGAGGGGGCGATCCGCTTCCAGGGCCGCTCGATCCAGGGCTGGTCCTGGCGGCAGCTGCGGCCGCTGCGCCGGCAGATGCAGATCGTGTTCCAGGACCCTTACGGCAGCCTCAGCCCCCGCATGTCGGTGGGCGAGATCGTGGAGGAGGGGCTCAAGGTGCACCGCATCGGCCGCACGCCCGCCGAGCGGCGCGAGCGGGTCGCGCGTATTCTCGAGGAGGTGGGTCTGTCCGCGGACGTGATGGACCGCTACCCGCACGAATTCTCCGGCGGCCAGCGCCAGCGCATCGCCATCGCCCGGGCGATGGTGCTGGAGCCGCGGGTGGTGGTGCTCGACGAGCCCACCTCCGCCCTCGACGTCTCGGTGCAGGCGCAGATCGTCGAGCTGTTGCGCGAGCTGCAACGGCGGCGCGGGCTCGCCTATCTCTTCATCAGCCACGATCTGCGGGTGGTGCGGGCGCTCGCGCACGAGATCCTGGTCATGCGGCGCGGCCGGGTGGTGGAGGCGGGGGCCGCGGAGGACATCTTCCTGCGGCCGCAGCATCCCTATACCCGCGCCCTCATCAAGGCGGCCTTCGAGGTGGAGGTGGTCGAGGCGGAATATCTGGCGCAGTGAGGCGAGATGCGGATCGCCATCGTCGGCGGCGGTGCGGTGGGCAGCGCCGTCGCCTACTGGCTCAGGCGGCTTTCGGAGAGGACGGATGTGGTGGTGGTGGAGCGCGACCCCAGCTACCGCCACGCCTCCTCCGCCCTCTCGGCGGGCTCCATCCGTCAGCAGTTCACCACGCCGGTCAACATCGCCGCAAGCCGCTTCGGCGTCGACTTCCTGCGCCGGGCGCGCGAGCATCTCGAGGTGGACGGCGATGTGCCCGCGCTCGGCTTCACCGAGGGCGGTTATCTCCTGCTCGCGGGCGAGGGCGGGGCGGAGCGCCTTGCCCGCAACGTGGCCCTGCAACAGCGCCACGGCGCCCATGTGGCGTGGCTTGATCGCGCCGCGCTCCGGCGACGCTTCCCCTGGCTTTCCCTGGAGGGCATCGGCGCGGGCGCCCTCGGTCTGCGGGACGAGGGGTGGTTCGACGGCTATGCGCTGCTTCGGGGCCTGCGCCGCAAGGCTGCCGCCCTGGGCGCGCGCTTTTTGGCCGAGGAGGTGGTGGGAGCGGAGCGCGCGGGGCGGCGCGTGACGGCGCTCCGGCTCCGATCCGGCGCACGCCTGGAGGCGGACGCTTTCGTCAATGCGGCCGGCCCCTGGGCTTCCAAGGTGGCGGCGCTGTTCGGCGTGGTGTTGCCGGTGGAGGCGCGCCGGCGGCTTGTCTTCGCCTTCACCTGCCCCGATCCCCCCAGACCGGCGCCGCTCGTGGTCGATCCTTCCGGGCTGTGGTTTCGGCCCGAGGGGCCGGGCTTCATCGCCGGCCTGCCGCCGAGGCCGGAGGAGGACCGGCCGGATCTGCCGCTGGAGGTCGACCATACGCTGTTCGAGGAGCGCCTCTGGCCGCTGCTCGCGGCACGGGTGCCCGCCTTCGAGCGGCTGCGGGTGACGGGGGCTTGGGCCGGCTATTACGCCTACAACACCTTCGATGCCAACGCCCTGCTCGGACCCCATCCCGAGCTGGACAATGTGCTGTTTGCGAACGGCTTCAGCGGCCACGGCCTGCAGCAGGCGCCGGCGGTGGGACTCGGGATCGCCGAGCTTCTGCTGTTCGGCCGCTACCGCACCCTCGATCTCTCCCCGCTCGCCCTCGAGCGGGTCTATAACGGCACAGCCTTGCGGGAAGAGAACGTCATCTGACCGCGCTGGCGGTGTGTCGAGATATGAGGAGCTTGAGGGCGATGAGACGCTGGCTGTGGACGTGGATGTTGTGCGCCATGGTGGCGACGGCCGGGGCGCGTGCCCAGGAGGCGGGGGCGCTGTTGGCGGAGGCGCAGCAGGCGCTTGCGGCCGGGCAGGTGGAGCGGGCCTATGCGGCCAGCTATGCGGCCGCGCTGGCGCTCTTCCAAAAGCGGCCCTTCGGGGTGGAGAACACGGTGTTGGTGGCGGAGGAGCCCTCCGGCTACGCCATGTATACGCCGCGGGAGAGCAACCGCTATCGGCCCGGGGAGACCATCCTCGTCTATCTCGAGCCGGTCGGCTACCGCATCGAAGAAGGGGATGTGGTGCGCTACGGCTTCGCGGCCGATCTCGAACTCTACACCGGAGACGGCCAGTTCCTCGGCCGGGTGGACAACTTCCTCGACACCCTGTTCGAGGCCCGCAAACCCAATCTCGCGAGTTTCCTGCTGTTTTCCATCGACCTCGACGGCGTGCCCGCCGGGGAGTACGTGCTGCAGCTGCGGGTCCGCGACCTGCTCGATCCCGACGCGCGGGTGGACGTCGCCGTCCCGATCGTGATGGTGGAATAGCGGGCACGGGTTTACCCTTCGTTAACCTTGATGGACCATGGTCGTTTCCGGTGCATGCCGGGAGACGGCCATGGCGCTCATCCAGGCGCTGGTGGTGGCGGCGGGGTTCTTGATCGGGATCGGGCTCGCCGGTCTGGCGCTGTTTCCGGACGCCCGCCCCTATGCCGCGCTCGCGCTGCTGTTCGCCCTGATGGCCCTGGTGCTCGCCGCGCCGCTTGTGCTGCGCCGGAGAGAGGGGGCGGGTGCGGCGGATGCTCCCGAGCGGCCCGCGGCGCGAGCCCCGCGGCGTTCGGCGACTGGTTCCGATGCGGAGACGGTGCGCGGCTCTCCTCCTGCCGCTTCGGCGCGCAAGGGGGGCGATGCGAGCGGGCCGGTCCTGCGATCGGTCGGCGTGGGCCGGCTCCGCCGCGGCTCCTCCGGGTCCGGGGGCGGTGTGCTGCGGCCCGCTCCGGAGCGCGAGGGATCCGATGACCGGTCCGCTTCTGGAGGAGCGCGCGCGGTGCTGGAGGTCGGTGTGCGGCTGCCGCAGCGCACCCCGGTTTTGTGGTGGCTCGGGCGTTCCGATCACCGCGGGGCGAAGGCGTCTTTGGGCGGCAGCCTCGCGGTGTTGGGCGCGCTCGTCTCCTCCTTGGAGACCCGGGACGATCCGCTGATCGGACGGTCGCTGTTCGTCCCGCTGGGCGAGGAGCTCCTGGGTCTCGCCCGCACGCCGGAGTTGCTCGAGCGGCTGCGCGCGGGGCTCGACGGGCGGGCGGAGCTGGTTTTGGTGCTGGAAGCGCGGGCGTTTCGCGCGCTCGCCGGCGATGCCGGGTCCCGCCGCCGGTTGACCGGATCCGGCGAGGTGAGCCTTGCCGTGACGTTGGAGGGCCGGATGGGGCGGGACGGCGCAGCCCTCGCGGCCGCGGGAGCCCGGTGGCTGGTGGTGCCGGCGCGCCGTCTTGCGGCCGGGGAGCAGTTGTTGCCGGTGGACGAAGAGCTGGCCTGCTTGTTCCGGAGCTTCGGCGAGGCGGGCGGCCGGGTGCTCGCGACCGGTGTGCGCGGCGAGAGGCTTTTGTTGGACGTGCTGGACTATCCGGTGGGCTACGCCTGCGGGCCTCATTTCGGAACCTGGACGCCCGCCGCGGATCTCCCGCCCGCCCCCGCCCAGCGCTCCCGCACCGCTTGAGCAGCGGCCCCATGCGCGCACTGCAGGGCGAGCCGATGGGACGGTAGCGGCTTCCGCAGCCCTCCGGCGGATCGGCACGAGCGGCGGCACGCCGCAGCCGTCTGTGCAGGGGTTCCGCCCTCCCGAGGGCGGATACGGGCCGCCGCACGGGAAGGGTTCGAGGGCCGCCATCC
>JALSGW010000231.1 GCA_026982585.1 Alphaproteobacteria bacterium
CACCAGCCGGTCGCCGCGGATGCGGAAGATCAGCCCCCGTCCGCGCCCGCCGGTGCCGGCGGAGATGGTGCGGAGCAGATCGGCGGGCAGGAGGTAGGCGTAGCGGAAATCCGCCGGCTGGGCGTTTGGATCCTGCTGGAGATCGGCCTGGGCGATGGTGAAGGACCAGGGGTAGGCGGCGAGCAGCCCGTCGCGCACGGTCGGATAGAGCTCCCGCGCCACTTCCGCCTCGGCGCGCGGCTCGTTGAAGGAGGTGATCGGCGGGATGCCGAGCTTGACGAGCGCTTTCGCGCAGATGCTGACGTCGGTGTACATGACCGGTGGTCCCGATGCGACGTGAGGAGAGGTCTCGGACGCGGCGGAGGGGCCCCGGGGCGGGGGAGCCCGGACCGTCGCCCGGGCTCCCGCCGGCTCAGTCGGAGTTGACCGATCCGAAGGCGGTGAGGTTGGACACGTCCACCGTGCCGCCTGCGTTGCTCACCACCACCAGCACCCCGTGCGAGGGGGCCGCACCGATGCCGGCGTTCACGAAGATGAAGTCGCCCACCCGCAGCATGTTGGCCGCCTCGTTGAAGTAGCCGGCGTTGTCCACGTCGGCGGGCTGGTCCGTGGTGCGGTAATGCCAGAGGGTGAAGCCGTTGGCGTAGGACAACACACTCAGGTTCTTGGGATCATAAGCCATGATCACGCCTCCAGAGCGGGCATCTTGATGACACCGTCGGGATCGATGAGCGCCGCCCCCTGGGACATCATGTTGGAGATGAAGTAGGCGGCGCGGTCGCCGTGCCAGGTGATGTCGGTGACCACGTCCTGGCCCACGGCATGGCCGATGGCGCTCCTGTGGTACCAGAAGCAGCTGCGCACGCCGCCCTCGAGGGGCAGACCCGAGTGCGGGATCCACAGGGTTCCGAGCCAGTACTTGGCCTGGGTGCCGCGCCAGGGCAGCTGGTCGTCGCCCACGAACTCGGCGTTGGCGAATTCGGGCAGGTTCAACAGCTCCGACCACTGCTTCCAGCCGATCACCGCATAGCGCTGGCCGTCGTCGGGCACGTCCTTGGCGCCGAGCATCTCGAAGGCCTCGAGCACCTTCTCCTTGGTGAGCCCGGTGGTGTCGGTGCCGGCCACATTGGGCGTGCTGGCGAGCGCCTCGATGATGAGCTCGTCGGTCTTGCGGCCGAGGGCGAAGGCGCCCGCGTTGGCCAACACCTGACGCTCGTCGATGTTGGTCTTGAGCTCGTCCAGCTTGTCCACCCACTCGCCGGCATAGTAGTCGACGAGGAACACCTCGACGCTGCTGAACTCCACGTTCATCACCGGCACCATGCCGTGCCGCGCCTTGGTGGCGGCCGCTCCCTTGCCCACCTTCTGGAAGACGGTGGAGCTGCCCTTGACCCCGTTCTTGACGCGCACGGTGGGACGCAGCTTCGAGCCCTGGCGCTGATAGGCCTCGTGCACCTCGCGCTCGAACTGCTTGATGAAGGCCTGTTCGATCATCACGCTCATGGTGGTCGTCTCACTCCTGTTGAAGGGGTTGGGTTGCGCGAGCCGGACCGGTTGTCCGCAGGCCGGGGCCGATCCCGCCCGCCGCGATCGGCGGACCGCCTTCGCGGTTGCCCGCCTTTCGGGTCATGTGCCGTAGAGCTGGCGGAACCCCTCGGTGACGCGGGCCACGAACTCGGGATCGCGGTCGCGCCAGTAGCGGGGATCCCGCATCATCTCGACCAGCTGCTCCTCGCTGACCGCCAACGCGCCGCCCTCGGCCTCGCCCACCAGCTCGGGCTCCGAGGCCCGCATCATCTGGACGAGCGCCAGCACCCCCTGGCGCGAGCCGGCCAGGGTCTCGTACACCTCGGGCTCGAGATGGCTCTTGGCCCAGCGGTCGACCGCCCGGGCGATGCGGGCGAAGGCCTCCTCGCCCCCGAAATGGGCCACCAGCTTCTCCCGCTCCCGCTCCGCCTCCAGCTCGGCCACCGCCTCCGCCACCGCCGGCCACAGCCGCTCGGCGGCGAGCTCGTAGACCAGCTGCACCTGGTCGCGGGTGAAACCCGCCTGATGGAGCCGCTGTTCCAGCTCCGGATCCCGCTCGAGCCAGGGGTGGGGCGGCTCGACCTCGTACTCTTCGGGACTCTCCGGCCAGCCGAGCGCCCTCAGCAGCCGGTGGCGGGCGGCCTCGTCCTGCTCCCCCTCCGGCAGCGGCACCATGCGGCCGAGCTTACGCTCGAGCTCGAGATAGGACTTGAGCAGGGCGTCGAAGCGCGGCTCACCCTTCTCGGCGTCCCAGAACTTCTCCGGGATCTCCGGCGGGCGCTCGGACAGCGCCGCCACGGGCGGCTCCGCCGGCTCGGGGGAAGGATCCTCTGCTTGCGCCTCCGCAAGCGGCGCGGCGGGCGCCTCGGCCGGGTCGACGCCGGTCTCGGGCAAGGAAGACGACAAGGGAAGGTCACGATCGTCGGTCATGGCAGATCCTCAGCTGCGACGGGCGGACAGGCCCTGTTCGATGAGGGAACGGACGTGGGCCACCACGCTGCGCTGCCCCTCGACGTGACGCAAAAGCGCATCGGAGGCGGTGGGCGGCACCCTGCGGGCGAGGAAGGCGCGCTCGAGATACTCGAGCACCCTGCGCCCGGCCGGGGTCGAGAAACAGCGGGCGAAGTCCGCGGCCAGATCCTGGGCGGCGCCCCGCTGGCCCGCCTTGGGCTCGAGGGCGCTCCAGCCGCCGGGGCGGCCTTTACGCGACATGGGCGCTCTCCCCGGCCTGCTCTGCCGGCCCGGCACCCGGGCCCGAGGGCTCGCGCACCAGCTCCGCCGGCACCCCGAGCGCATCGGCGAGACGCCGGACCAGCGCCCCCACATCGGCCAGCTGGGCCAGCGCCGCCGGGCCCAGCCCGTTCAAGCTGTCCAGCCACAAGAGCAGGTTGCGCACCTCCTCCCGGGCCTGGAGCCGGGCGAGCGGCATGCGCCAGGCGATATCGGCCACCCGCCCGTCGATCGGCAGGTCGGGGATCTCACCGCGGCGCCTGAGGATGGCGGCGGCGCGCTGCACGAGCGGCGCGAGCAGCTCGCCCTGCAGCCGCCCGTAGATGGCCCCGAGCAGGCGGGCGGCCTCGGCGCTGCGCTCCAACACCTCGGTGGCGGTCATGCGCGGGCCCTGCAACGGCCCGAGCTTGTCCACCAGAAGGGTGTGGCGGATGCGCGCGCGAAGATCGGAGAGCACCAGCTCCGAGACGTCGAACCGGCCCGGCGCCTGCAGCGGCACGAGCCCGGCGGAGCCCGGCGCCTTGGGGATGATGCTGCCCGGGGTGAGATCGATGTTGGCCGGGTTGAGCACCCCGTCGTCCTCCGCAAGCCAGATGCCGGTGACGGCGATGGAGGCGTTTTTGAGGATCAACTCCACCACCTTGTTGGCGGTCTTGATGTCGGGCAGCGCCGTCATCACCGGCGAACGGCCGTAGAGCTCGCCGGCCGCCTTGATCCAGCGGAAGGTGAGAAAGGGGGACCGGTCGAGATGCGCCTCCTGCAACAACAACGCCGGGCCGTGGGATCCGGCGGGCAAAAACGCCACATAACGCCACCCCGCCCCCTCGCAGAAGGCCGCCTCCACATACTCCACCCGAAGCTCCGGCCGCTCCTTGAGCCGCTCCTGGAGGGGCTCGGGCCAGCAGATGCCGGCAAAGCGCGCGGCGAGGGCGGCGAGGGTGGGATGGGTGGTGCGGAACTGATGGGTGATGCGGCCGTCGCCGTCCCCGAGGATGGCCATCTCGGCGGCCGGCACGGCCACGAACCGGAAGGCGCTGTCGGCCTCCGGGGGCGCTTCCTGGAACAACAGGGTGGCGGTGCCGACGGTGACCAGATCGAGGAACGCCTGATGCAGCTCGACCGCGAAGTTGGAGCGGGCGAACTGGGACTCGAGCAGGCGCGTGATGCGTTCGAGCTCCGGCGCCAGTTCGCTGCGCTGCGGCTGCGAGAGCTCCACCCCCGGGACGATTTCGAACCAACGCGCATTGGGGGGCGCGAGCTCGGCGAGCAGGCTCGCCGCCAGCTGTTCCACCGCATCCGGGGCGGTGCCGTCGAACAGCTGGTCGCTGAGCCGGCTCGCCGGGGCGAAGGCGCCGTCGAGGCCGCCGCCGCGCACCGGCGCGGCATAGGCGAAACACTCCCGCCACAGGGGCTCCCAGGGCCGGCGCCGCTCGCGGGCGAGCCGATAGGCCTTGTCCACGGCCTCCACTGCCATGGCCGGCATGGACGCTCTCCGAATAGGATCTCGTGCCGATTGAGAAGGTATCTTTTCCTCTGCCACGTGTCAAGCGGGGCCGGCTTCCAGCCAGCAGCTCGGCTGCGCCTTGAGGCGGCGGTAGAGGCGGTAGGGGGTGAGGATCCCGCAACCGTTGAGGCCGAGCACCCGCTTGACCAGCTCCACGCAGGTGAACGGTCCGGGCGGCAGCAGCCGGCCGCGCGCCGGTCGTCCCGCCACCGCCAGCACCCGCGCCCCGAGCCGGGCGTAACTGCGCGCCAGCGGCTCGACACCGCAATCCGGAGCGGGCAAGATAACCAGGCCGTCGCTCCGGCTGTCGCAGACGATCCAACCCCCTTCGCCGCGAACCAGACAGAAGCAGTGGCGAAAACCGGGTCGAAGCCAGCGCAGCCAGCGGCTTTCCGGCTGGTCCTCAAAGACCACGAGGACACAGGGTCGCGTTGGCAGGTGCGGAGCCGGCATGCATGTGCGGCACGGTTGAACGCATCGGACAGTGCGGCGGATCCGGACAGGTGGTCAAGAACAATTTCCTACAACTTGCCGGAAGCGGCGCCGACAAGGGAGGAAGGTCCTGATGTTGACCCACGAGGAGATCTGGAGGGGCATCGATCGGCTCGCCGAGCTCCACGGCATGTCGCCCTCGGCGCTGGCCCGCAAGGCCGGGCTGGATCCCACCACCTTCAACAAGAGCAAGCGCACCACCCGCGAGGGCAAGAAGCGCTGGCCCAGCACCGAAAGCCTCGCCAAGATCCTCGAAGCCACCGGCACCTCCTTGCGCGATTTCGTGGGCCTCATCGACGAGGGCGGTGCCGGCGGCGAGGAGCGCCCGTTCCAACGGCTGCGGGCGGTGCGGCTGAGCGAACTCGATCCCCTCGCCCATCTCGACCCGTCCGGCTTTCCCCAGGGCGGCGCCTGGGAGGAGGTGGAGTTCCCCCATGTGGACGATGAGGACGCCTATGTGCTCGAGCTCGACCGGGATCTGGCGCCGCCTTGCTATCTGAGCGGTGATCTGTTGGTGGTCTCGCCCCGCAGCAGCATCCGCCGCGGCGATCGGGTGTTGTTGTGCCTGCGCGACGGTCGTTTGTTCGCCGGCCGCTTCCAGCGCCGCACCGTGGCACGGGTGAGCCTGCAGGAGCTGTGGGCCGACAAGGCGCCGGAGTTCAGCTATGAGGTGGACGATGTGGCCTGGCTCGCGCGCATCCTCTGGGTCGGCCAGTGAGGCGGGCGGCAGAAGGTGGGGTCGGCCGAAAGAAAGGGCCGCCAGCGGTGCGGCGGCCCAAGGAGGAGGCAGGACGATACAGGGAGGAGAGATACGCGGGGCGGACCCGGCTCAGGGATGCGCCCCGGTTCGCCCGACAATCTGCCCCGGAAATCTTAACAAAGGGTAAGTGCGCGGAGGTGGGCGATGGCGGCTCGAGCACCGGGTGCGGATATGGTGTTGGAGGCGGGCGGGGCGCGCATCCCCGCCCTGGGATTCGGAACCTGGGAGCTCTCAGGCGCGCTGTGTCGGCGCATGGTGGAGGTGGCGCTCGAGGTGGGCTATCGCCACATCGACACCGCCCAGATGTACGGCAACGAGCGCGAGGTGGGGGAGGCGGTGCGGGCGAGCGGGCTTGAGCGCGGCGAAGTGTTCGTGACCACCAAGATCTGGCCCGATCGCTTCCGCCGCGACGCGCTGCTGCGTGCCGCCGAGGAGAGCGTGGCGCGCCTCGGGCTCGGGCCCGTGGATCTGTTGCTCCTCCACTGGCCGAATCCCGCCGTGCCGCTCCCGGAGACCATCGCCGCCCTCAACGAGGCCCGCACATTCGGCCTCGCCCGCCACATCGGGGTGAGCAACTTCCCGACCTCGCTCCTTGAAGAGGCCCTCGCCCGCTCCCAATCGCCGTTGATCGCCAACCAGGTCGAGTACCATCCCTTCCTGAGCCAAAAGCGGCTGCTCGCCTTCTGCCGGGCCCGGCGGATCGCCCTGGTCGCCTACTGTCCGCTCGCCCGCGGCCGGGTCTTCGGCCATCCGCTTTTGCGCCGCATCGCCGCCCGCCACGGCAAGGACGAGGGCCAGGTGGCGCTGCGCTGGCTGGTCCAGCAGCAGGGTGTCGCCGCCATCCCCCGCTCCTCCCGCGAGGACCACATCCGGCGCAATTTCGCGATCTGGGACTTCGCCCTGAGCGAAGAGGAGATGCGGGCGATCTCCGCCCTCGGCGATCCGCGCGGGCGGATCGTCGACATCGACGGCCTGGCGCCGGCCTGGGATCCGGAGTGAGGTCCGCCGTCAGCCGCCCTCCCGCACCTGCACCACCAGCCGGCCGCGCACCGCCCCCTTGAGGAAGTCCGGCGCAAGCTCGCCGGCGCGCTCGAGCGGCACCACGGTGGTGATGCGGCCGAGCCGCTCGGGGTCCACGTCGCGGGCGAGCCGCTGCCACACCTCGAGCCGCTCCTCGCGCGGCACATAGACCGAATCGATGCCGATCAGCCGCACCCCGCGCAGGATGAAGGGAAACACCGTGGTGTGCAGCTCCGCGCCGCCGGCAAGCCCGCAGGCCGCCACCGCCCCCCGATAGCGCACCGCCTTGAGCAGATTGGCGAGCACCGTGCCGCCCACCGTGTCCACCGCACCCGCCCAGCGCTGGGAGGCGAGCGGCGCCGAATCGGCCTCGGCGAGCTCGCTCCTGGGCAGCACCTCGGCCGCCCCGAGCCCGCGCAGCCAATCCGCGAGCTCCGGCCGTCCGGTCACCGCCACCGCCCGAAAACCGGCCTTCTCGAGCAGCATCAGGGCCACCGAGCCGACCCCGCCCGCCGCACCGGTCACCAGCACCTCGCCCGCATCGGGCCTGACCCCCTGTTGTTCCAGGGCGAGCACGCACAGCATGGCGGTGAAGCCGGCGGTGCCGATCGCCATCGCCTGCTCGAGGTTCAAACCCGCCGGCAGCGGCACCAGCCATTCGCCCTTCACCCGCGCGTATTCGGCAAGGCCGCCGAAGTGGCGCTCGCCCACCCCCCAGCCGGTCAGCACCACCTCATCGCCGGGCCGGTAGCGGGGATCGGAGGATTCCACCACCCGCCCGGCGAAGTCGATGCCGGGGATGAAGGGAAAGCTGCGCAGGATCTTGCCGGCTCCGGTGATGGCCAGCGCATCCTTGTAGTTGAGGGAGGAATAGTGCACCTCCACCAGCACTTCCCCCTCCGGCAGCTCGTCGATCCGGCGCTTCTCCAGACGCCAGACCGTGCGCTTGTCCTCCCGGTCCACCACCAGTGCCCGAAAGCCTTCGCTCATCGGCTCCGCTCCCCCTTTCGAGCGCTCCTTCGGCACCGCGGCCCGCCCGGGCCCGGCGCCGCCCTGGAAACCCTGTGCGCGCCCGTGTATGAGGGCGCCCACAGACGCACGCCCCATTAGAGCAGGGCCCGGCCATGGACAAGCTCGCCGCCTTCGCCCGTCTCATCGACGCCCTCAACGACCGCGTCGGCCGTGCGGTCTCCTGGCTCACCCTGGCGATGGTGCTGATCACCTTTTTCGTCGCGGTGATGCGCTACGGCTTCAACTGGGGGCTTGTGTGGATCCAGGAGACCTATGTGTGGATGCACGGCGTCGTGTTCATGATGGGCGCCGGCTACACGCTCCTGCACAACGCCCACGTGCGGGTGGACGTCATCTACCGGCCGGCCGGGCCGACCTACAAGGCGCTCGTCGATCTGTTCGGCAGCCTTGTGTTGCTGCTGCCGATGATGGCGGCGGTGCTGTGGTGGAGCTTTCCCTACGTGCTCGAATCCTGGCGCAAGCTCGAGGAATCCCGCGAGGCCGGCGGGCTGCCGGGGCTGTTTCTGCTCAAGACGGTGCTGCTCCTGTTCGCCGTGCTGGTGGCGCTGCAGGGGCTGGCGCTCGCCGCCCGGGCGCTCCTGGTGCTGCGCGGTGCGGGGGACGAGCGCGGGCGCGGGGGGGAGGTGTGACGGTGGGCGCCGAAGTCCTCAGCCTGGTGATGTTCCTGGTCGTCTGCGGGGTGCTGTTGCTCGGCTTTCCGGTCGCCTTCACCCTCGGCGGCACCGCGCTGTTGTTCGCCTTCGGCGGCGCCTATTTCGACCTGTTCGACCTGCGCCTCCTGGGCGGCCTGCCGTCGCGGTATTTCGGCGTGATGGTGAACGAGGTGCTGGTGGCGGTCCCTCTGTTCGTGTTCATGGGGGTGGTCCTCGAGCGCTCCAAGCTCGCCGAACAGCTGCTCGAGACCATGGGGCTGTTGTTCGGCCGGCTGCGCGGGGGGCTTGCCTATTCGGTGACCATCGTCGGCATGCTGCTCGCCGCCAGCACCGGCATCGTCGGCGCCGCGGTGGTCACCATGGGGCTTTTGAGCCTTCCCGCCATGCTGCGGGCCGGGTACGATCCCAAGCTCGCCTGCGGCACCATCTGCGCCTCCGGGACCCTGGGGCAGATCATTCCGCCCTCCATCGTGCTGGTGATCCTCGGCGACATCCTCCAGGGGGCGAACACCCAGGCGCAGCTCGCGCTCGGCAATTTCGCCCCCGACCCGGTCTCGGTGGTGGACCTGTTCGCCGGCGCCATGCTGCCCGGGCTTCTGCTGGTGGGCCTCTATCTCGCCTATGAGGCCTATGTCGCCGTCACCCGGCCGGACGCCGCCCCGTCTTTGGTGGCGAGCGAGGCGCCGGTCGAGGATCTGTGGCGGCGGGTGGTGGTGGCGCTCCTGCCGGCGGCGCTGCTGATCGTGGCGGTGCTCGGCTCGATCCTGATCGGCCTCGCCACCCCCACCGAATCGGCCGCCATCGGCAGCGTCGGCGCCCTGTTGCTGGCGGCGGCGCGGGGCCGGCTCAACCTCGCCATGCTGCGCGAGGTGATGCGGGAGACCACCAAGATCAGCTCCATGGTGTTCGTCATCCTGCTCGGCGCCTCCATTTTCTCCCTCACCTTCCGCGGCTTCGGCGGCGAGCGGCTGGTCACCGACATCCTCCACCAGCTCCCCGGCGGCGCCTTCGGCGCCATGCTGCTGGTGATGGCGATCATGTTCCTGCTCGGCTTCTTCCTCGACTTCATCGAGATCGTGTTCGTGGTGGTCCCGATCGTCGGGCCGCCTTTGCTCATGTTGGGACTCGACCCGATCTGGCTCGGGGTGATGATCGGCATCAACCTGCAGACCAGCTTCCTCACCCCGCCCTTCGGCTTCGCCCTCTTCTACCTGCGCGGCGTGGCGCCTGCGGAGGTGAGCACCTGGGACATCTACCGGGGCATCATCCCCTTCGTCGCCCTCCAGCTGGTGGGCCTCGCCCTGGTCGCCGCCTTCCCCGGCCTCGCCACCTGGCTGCCGCGGGCGCTGTTCGGTTAGGGGGCACGGCACCACCATCCGCCGCGCAAGGCGCGGAAACCATCAAAAAGACGCCGCCTCGGCCCGTCAGCGGGCGGGACGCAGGCGCAGGCGGTAGCGCACCGGGCCGCCCTCCCCCTCCGCCCGCATGCGCACATAGGCGCCCGCCGCCCACAGGCGGGTGAGATCGCGGTAGTGGGGCGAGAAGGGATGGCCGGACTGGCCGGTTGCGGCCACCACATAGATCGCCTCCGGCTCGCCCCAATCCACGATCAGCCTCAGGCCCGCGGCGGCGGTGGTGCGGAAGGACTCGCCCTCCCGGTGGTAGGCCACATCCACGGTGGAAGGCCCGCCGCCCTTGGGCGCGGCGATCTCGAACCAGGGTCTTAGGGCCGAAAGTTCGGAGAAGGGCTGGTGGAGGAAGCGGGCGGCGTGCACCTCGCCCCAGCGCAGGCCTTTGCCGCCGAGCGACCGGATGCGGGCGCGGGCACGCTCGAGGGCGCGGGCGGCTATGGTCGCACAGTCCTCGACGGCGGCGGTGCGCACATCGTCGCACCAAGGCGATGTGCCCCGCTCCGCCCAGGCGGCGAGCGGACCGCGGCTGAGCGGCCGGTAGGCAGAAAAGAGCGGTCCGAGCTCGTCCTGGAGCATCTCCTCCTGGAGGGAATCCAGCCAGGCTGCGAACAGCAAGGGCTCGCTCGCATTCGGCCGCATCACCCGATCCCAGCCCGCCATCTCCGCGCCACCCCTGCGCGCGAAGGCGGCATCCATCCACACCGCGAGCCTGGCCGCGAGCGCGGAGCGTTGGTCGAGCTGGATGCGCATGGTGCTCTGCACATCCTGGATCGGCGCGTTCGCGAGCAGCTCCCGGATTCTCCGCGCGCGAAAATCCTCGCGGGGATGGACGAGGATCGATGCGGTGCGGGGGTCGCGCACCGGCTCGTTGGCGTTGACCACGAAACCGTCCGCGGGATCGCGGATGTCCGGCAGATCGCCCGGCGCGAGGGTGCCCGCCCAGGCGTGTTCGGGATTCCATCCCTCCCGGGGGAGACTCCCGTCGCGCCCGTTCCGTCGCGGCACCCGCCCCACCACCCTAAGGCCGATGCGGCCATCACGGGCGGCGTAGACCAGGTTCTGCACCGGGGCGTCGAAACGCTCGAGCGCCTGCAAAAACGCCTCCAGACTGTCCGCCCGCACCATCGCGAAGCCGGCATCCAGCGTGCGCATGGGCTCGCGCAGCACAGGCCAGCCCAGCGCCACGAGAAAGCGCCCCGGGCGGCCGCCGGCGAAGCGGCCGCGCACCGTGCCGAGCACCGGGCCGTTCGGGGCAAGGCGCACCTCCTCCACCACCTCCCCGCCCCCGCGCAGGCGGATGCGCTCGGATCTCCGCACGAGCGGCCGCCATCCTGCGGGGGTGCGCACCTGGTCCGGATCGCCGGGCCGGATGCGCTCCAGGAACAGGTCCTGGCTGTCTGCGTGGGCGGCGGTGAAGGTCCAGGCGACCTTTCGGTTGCGGCCGATCACCACCGTCGGAAGCGGCGGCAGGGTGGCGCCCGCTGCGCCGAACTCCGGAGTCTCGATGCGCAGGAGATACCAGAAGCCGGGTGCGGTGAGCCGCAGATGGGGATCGCCCGCGAGCAGCGCTCCGCCCGAGCGGCTGCGCGAAGGAGCCACCGCCCAGGCGTTCGAGCCCGAGGCGGCGGCAGGCGGCACCGCGGCCAGCACCCCTTCCCCGAGCCCTTCGATCCAAGCCCGCGCCTCCCGCATCTCCCCCGGCGGCGAAAGCCGCGGGAACAGCTCCGAAAGCGCCCGCTCGCCGAGCAGCGCCCGCACCCGCGCGCGCAACAGCTCCTCCCGCCATTCGCCCTCGAGTTCGAGGGCGAGCAGCGCCGCATAGGCGACGCTGTCCTCGGGCCGCCAGGGCTCGGGCGCCGCCCCGAGCAGCAAAAACTCCGGCGGCCACAGCCAGAGCTGCGCCATCGCGGCGTTCACGCCGCGGGCATAGGCCTCGAGCAGCTCCCGGCTGCGCGGCGAAAGCCGGGCGAAATCCTCGCGCGCCTTCTCGGCGAGGCCGAGGGTGCGCATGAAGCGGTCGAGCTCCAGCGCCTGCTCGCCCAGCACCTCGGCCAGACGTCCCTGGGCGAGGCGCCGGACCATCTCCATCTGCCACAGCCGGTCCTGGGCGTGCACGAACCCCACCGCGAAATAGGCATCCCGCTCCGATGCGGCGCGGATCGTGGGGATGGCGAAGCGGTCGCGCTCGATCACCACATCGGCCTCGATGCCCGCCACCGCCATCGCGCCGGAAAGCCGCGGCAGGGAGAGATACAAAGCCCATCCCACCGCCTGAAGGACAAGCAGCAGAGAAAGCGCGAGCCCCGCGACCAGACGGGCCCAGATCCGCTTCATGATCCCGCGAGCTCGGCCCGCCCCTCCATGGCAAGCGGCCCCTCCTCGCCCCAGGCCCAGAGCTCGAAGGTGTGATCCGCGCTCGCCGCGAGGCCGATCACGAGCGGGCGGCGCACGAACAGCGGCGCGCGGGCGCGGAAATCGAAGCGGACAAGCCGAACATCCGGCCGCACCTCGCGCACCAGCTCGAGCATGAGGGTGGCGATCAGCGGCCCGTGCACCACCAGATCCGGATAGCCCTCCACCTGCCGGGCGTAGCGCTGGTCGTAGTGGATGCGATGCCCGTTGTAGGTGAGCGCCGAATAGCGGAACAACAGCACCTCGTCGGGAAGCCAGCGCCGCGTGGTCTCGAGATCTGCGGGCGGGGTGAAGCGCGGCGGCTCGGAAAGCGGGACCGGCTCGCGGTAGACGATGTCCTGCTCCTCCACCAGCGCCGGGCCCCGTTCGCCCTCCCACAGATGTTCGACGGTGACGAACAAAAGCCGGCCGCTTCGCCCGCGCTTGGGCTGGATGCGCGCGATGCGGCTCGTGCGCCGGACCCGCTCGCCGAGCCTGAGCGGGGCAAAAAAGCGCAGCCTGCCGCCCGCCCACATGCGCCGGGGCAGATCGCTTTTGGGCAGGAAGCTGCCGGTCGCGCGATGGCCGTCGGGGCCGGTGTCCGCCGCCCGCACCGGTTCGTGGCCATAGAGATGGTGCCAGAACGGCGGCAGGGGATCGCCCGCCCGGGGCAGCTCGCGGTGATCGAGCGCCGCCGCGAGCGCCCGGGCCGGGAAGGGATCGAGCACGCCCCGCCACGCACTGGTGCGGCCGAGGGCCGCCTGCAGTTCCGCCTCGTTCATGCCTCGAGCGCCTCCTCGAGATCCGCGATCAGATCCTCCGTCTCCTCGAGCCCCACCGAAAGCCGGATCAGATCCTCGGCAATGCCGAGCCGCTCGCGCTCCTCCTGGGGCAGGCGGGCGTGGGTGGTGCTGGCGGGATGGGTGGCGAGGCTCTTGACGTCGCCGAGGTTGTTGGAGATGCGGATGAGCCGCAGGCGGTTGAGCACCGCGAACGCCCGCGCCCGGCCGCCGCCCACCCGAAAGGCCAGGATCGGGCCCGCGGCCCGCATCTGGCGTTCGGCGAGGGCGTGCTGGGGATGGTCGGCAAGACCGGGATAGCGCACCGCCTCGATGCGCGGATGGCCAGCGAGGTGGCGGGCGATCTCAAGCGCGCTTTCGCTTTGCGCCCGCACCCTGAGCGCCAGGGTCTCGAGGCCCTTGAGCAGCACCCAGGCGTTGAAGGGGCTGAGCGCCGGTCCCGTGTGCTTGAGGAAGGGCACCAGCACATCCTTGCGGAAGGCGGCGGAGGACAGGATCACCCCGCCGAGACAGCGCCCCTGGCCGTCGATGTGCTTGGTGGCGGAATAGACCACCACATCGGCACCGAGCTCCGCGGGTCGCTGCAGGATCGGGGTGGCCAGCACATTGTCCACCACAACGAGCGCCCCGGCCTCCTTGGCGATCCGGCTCACCGCCTCGATGTCGACCAGCTCCAGGGTGGGGTTGGTCGGGGTCTCGAAGAAGACGAGCTGTGCCGGGCGGTCGAGGGCGCGCCGCCAGGCCTCGGGATCGGCGGGATCGACCAGCGTCACCCGGATGCCGAAGCGGGGCAGAAGCTCGCGCAGGATGTAGTCGGTGGATCCGAACAGAAGCCGCCCCGCCACCACCCGGTCGCCGGCCTTGAGGCTCGCCATCAGCACCGCGAAGACGGCCGCCATGCCGGATGCGGTGGCGGTCGCCTCCTCGCTTCCCTCGAGCGCCGCCATGCGCTCCTCGAACATGCGCACGGTCGGATTGGCGAGCCGCGAATAGGTGTAGCCCGGGGCCCGGTCGGCGAAGCGCGCCTCCGCCACCTCGGCGCGTTCGTAGACGAAGCCCGAGGTGAGAAAGAGCGCCTCGCTGGTCTCGCCGAAGGGGCTGCGCGCCGCACCGGCGTGCACCAGCCTGGTCCGCTCACCCCATCTGTCCATGCCCGAACTCCCCGACGCCGCCCCGAAACCGTCGCTCGGGGCGCTTGTGCCCATTGCCGGCGAACGCCTGCCGGCGCAAGCATGTTGTGCGGCGCGCGGGGAAGAAAGACATGGGCGGGATGGGCGCATGCGCGCAGGCGGCTTGATTCCCCCACCCAGCCGGGCGAGGGAAGAGGCGTCGGCAGCGCCGTCTGCCATCAGCGAGGGAGGATCTCGAGGATGAAGCGTCGAAGCCTGCTCACCGCGGCGGCCGCCAGCGCTGCCGCCAGCGCCCTGCCCAAGCCGGCGATCTCCCAGGGCCGGCTGCGCTGGCGCATGGTCACCACCTGGCCCAAGAACTTCCCGGGCCTCGGCACCGGCGCCAACCTGCTCGCCGAACTGATCGGCCGCATGTCCGACGGGCGGCTCGAGGTGGAGGTGTACGGTGCCGGCGAGATCGTGCCGGCCTTCGAGAGCATGGATGCGGTCTCGAGCGGCACCGTGGAGATGGGCCACGGCGCGCCCTACTACTGGAAGGGCAAGGTGCCGGCGGCCCAGTTCATCGCCTCGCTTCCCTTCGGCCTCACCGCCCAGGAGCAGAACGCCTGGTTCTACTACGGCGACGGCCAGAAGCTGGCGGACGAGGTCTACGCCCAGATGAACGCCAAGTTCTTCCCCTCCGGCAACACCGGCGTGCAGATGGGCGGCTGGTTCAACAAGGAGATCAACAGCCTCGCCGACTACGACGGCCTCAAGATGCGCATCCCCGGCCTCGGCGGCGAGGTGGTCAAGGCCGCGGGCGGCGTGGTGGTGAACCTGCCGGGCGGCGAGATCATGCCGGCTTTGCAGTCGGGCTCCATCGACGCCACCGAGTGGGTGGGGCCGTACAACGACCTCGCCTTCGGTTTCTACAAGGTGGCCCGCTACTACTACTATCCGGGCTGGCACGAGCCGGCGACGGTGCTCGACAACTTCATCAACCTGGATGCCTGGAACAAGCTGCCGGACGACCTCAAGGCCATCGTCGAGGCCGCCAACCGGGCCGTCAACCTCAGCGTGCTGTCCGAGTTCCAGGCGCGCAACAACGACTCCCTGGACCAGCTGGTCAACAAGCACGGGGTGGAGGTGCGGCGCTTTCCCGACGAAGTGCTGAGCGGCCTCGGCAAGGTGGCGGGGGAGGTGCTCACCGCGCTCGCGGACCAGGATCCGCTCTCGAGGCGGGTGCTCGACAACATCCTCGCCTTCCGCAAGAAGGCCATCTCCTGGGCCCAGGTCTCCGAACAGTCCTACATGACCGCACGGCTGCTGCCCTTCGACTACGCGCGGCCGAGCCAGGGCTAGGGCGAGCCCGGGGCGGCCCGGGGACCCCCGCCGCCCGCGGGCGGCGGGGGTCGGCCGAGCTGCCCCGAACGCGCGGCATCGCCCTTGAGGGGCGAACCTTCGCCCGCCTCAGCCGATCGGGTTGAAGGCGTCGGCGACGATTTCCTCGAGGATGCGCAGCTCCTCCTTGGCCTTTCCTGCCGCGGGCGGAAGCAGCCGGCGCAGAAAGCGCTGGGCGTTGCGCTGGCCTTTCTTGGCATCGATGCGGGCGATCGCGAGCAGCACGAGCAGCACCGGATCGATGCCGAGCCGCTGCGCGA
>JALSGW010000232.1 GCA_026982585.1 Alphaproteobacteria bacterium
GGACATCGAGGAAGCCCTTGAGATCCAGGCCCGGCGGCTTGCCCAGATCATGGAGGACACCGGCGCGCCCTGCTGGGCCCCGGATGCGCCCTCCGACGGCCCCTGCCCGGTGGAGTGAGAATCCGCGATTGATGGTCCCGATCGGGGGGAGGGAGCATCCCTCCCCCCATCCATGCGGGGAGCCTGGGGCATGTCGCGGGACCGGCTTCTGGCCTACGGCCTGCTCGCGCCGAGCGTCCTGTTCCTGGCGGCGATCTTCTTCTGGCCGCTCGGGGAGGCGTTCCTCATCGCCTTCCGCGATCCCACGGGCGGCGGCTGGACCCTTGTGCATTTCCGCACCATGGTCGAGGACCTCAATTTCCAGCCGGCGCTCACCAACACTTTGCTGCTCGTGGCGGTGGTGGTGCCGCTCCAGCTCGCCCTGGCCCTGGCGCTGGCGGTGCTGCTCACCCGGCTCGAGCGGGGACGGGACGTGTACCTGTACATCTGGACCATTCCGCTCGGCATCTCCGATCTCGCGGCCGGCATCCTGTGGCTCGCCATCCTCAGCGAGCGGGGCTACCTCAACTCCCTCCTCCACGCCCTGGGATTGGTGGAGGGGCCGCTGTTGTGGCTGTCCTACGAGACCCCGGTGGCGCTGTTCCTGTCCGTGGTGGTGGCCGAGGTGTGGCGGGCCACCGCCATCGTGCTGGTGATCCTGGTCGCGGGCATGCAGCTCATCCCCAAGGAGTACTACGAAGCGGCGGAGATCTTCGGCGCCTCCGCCTGGCAGCGGTTCCGCAAGGTCACCCTGCCCTGCCTCAAGGCCAGCATCCAGACCGCCCTCATCCTTCGCACCATCCTCGCCTTCGAGGTGTTCGGGGTGGTGATCGCGCTCGGCGGGCGGGACCTGCCGGTTTTGGCCGGAGAGGCCTTCGCCTGGCAGTACGACTACCAGGATCCGGGGGTGGCGGCTTCTTACGCGGTCCTCATCCTGGCGGTGTCGCTGCTCGCGACATGGCTGTACCTGCGCGTGCTGCGCGTGCGCGAGGAGACGCTGCTGTGAGGGCCGGTCGCTGGATGCTGGTGGCGAGTGCGCTGGTCGCCTGCCTGTGGGTGCTGGTCCCGATCTATCTGCTCGCGAGCAACGCCCTGGGCGGGGCCGAAACCATCAACGCCTGGCCCAAGACGCTTGTGCCCCGCCGGCTGTCCCTGGACACACTTGTGTTTTTCTTCGGGGTGGAAGGGGTGTGGCAGGCGGTGCTCAACTCGGTGCTGGTCGCGGTGCTGACCATGTTGCTCGCGGTCGGCATCGGTGCGCCCGCGGGCTACGCTCTTGCGCGCTTCGCCTTTCCCGGCAAGGACCTGTTCCGCCTCGCCATCCTGCTCACCCGGGCCTTTCCGATCGCCATCCTGGCCCTGCCGCTCACCGTGCGCTTCATCGAATTCGGCCTCTACGACACGGTCTGGGCGGTGGCCCTGATCCACACCGCCCTCGCCCTGCCCTTCGCCGTGCTGGTCACCGCGAGCCTGTTCATGGGCATTCCCCGGGAGCTGGAGGAGGCGGCCTGGACCTTGGGCTGCACCCGCCTGCAGGCCTTCCTCAAGATCACCTGGCCGCTCGCCCGACCGGGTATCGCCGCCACCATGATCTTCGCCTTCGTGGTGTCCTGGAACGAGGTGTTCGCGGCGGCGGTGCTCACCCTGCGCGAGCGCACCCTGCCCGCTTATCTGCTCATCTCCCTCAACGAATCGCCGCTGCCGTTCCGCTTCGCGGGCGGCCTGTTCCTGATCGTGCCCGCCTTGGTGTTCATCTTTGCGGTGCGCCGCTACCTCTTCGCCATGTGGGGAATCGCAAGCCGCTGACCGCATGTCATGGCCCGTATCCGTTGCATCGGTATCCAGAAGCGTTTCGGCGCGTTCGAGGCCCTGCGTTCGATCGGGCTCGAGGTGCGCGAGCGCGAGTTCACGGTGCTGCTCGGCCCCTCGGGCTGCGGCAAGACCACGCTGCTGCGCATCATCGCCGGCCTCGAGACCGCCACCTCGGGGGAGGTGTGGATCGGCGAGCGGCGGGTGGATCGCCTGCCGCCGCGCGCCCGCGGGGTGGCGATGGTGTTCCAGAACTACGCGGTGTTTCCCCACATGACCGTGTTCGAGAACATCGCCTTCGGCCTGCGCATGCAGAAGCGGCTCGATGAGGCCGAGATCCGCGAGCGGGTGCGCCGCGCGGCGGAGCTCCTGCACATCGAAAGCCAGCTCGACAAGTACACGGGCCAGTTGTCGGGCGGCCAGAGGCAGCGGGTGGCGGTGGCACGCGCCCTCGCGGTACGGCCGGCGGTGCTGCTCATGGACGAACCG
>JALSGW010000233.1 GCA_026982585.1 Alphaproteobacteria bacterium
CACGCACTCGACCTGGATGGCGGTGCTGTCCATATCGCACACCAGCACCCGTTTGCGGCGCCCGTGCCGGGGCAGGAGGGCGCCGTCCGCGCGCTGTCCCGCGAGCAGCGCAGGCAGTGCTTCCCGTACCGCATCGCGGCGCGCGGGCGGGACCGGAAGTTGCAGCGCCTCGCCGGGGCCGAGCCAGTCCGGGCGGGCGGCGCACAGATCCGCGGCCTCCCGCACCAGCTCCGGGGCGAGCTCGCCGCCGCCGGCGATGAGGACCAGGACCTGTTCCGATGCGGCCAAGGGCGTGATACGGCGCGATGGGACCACCCATCCTCCTCATAGGCGGCACCACCGCGAGCGGCAAGTCGGCGCTGGCGCTGCGCCTCGCCGAGGCGGCCGGCGCCTGGATCGTCAACGCCGACGCCCAGCAGCTCTACCGCCACCTGCCGCGCCTGACCGCCCAACCCTCGGCCGCCGATCTCCGGACCGTCCCCCACCGGCTCTACGGCATCCTCCCCCCGGAGACCGCAACCAGCGTCGCGCTCTGGCTCGATCGCCTGGAGCCGGTGCTGAAGGAGGCGCGGGCGCACGGGACTCCGCTGATCCTGGTCGGCGGCACCGGTCTCTACCTCAAGGCGCTCCTCCACGGGCTTGCCCCGGTGCCGCCCATCCCGGCGGCGGTCCGGGAACGGCTGCGCGGCCTTCCCCTCCCCGCCCCCGAGCTGCACCGGCTGCTCGCGGCCAAGGATCCCATCATGGCGGCCCGCCTGCATCCCACCGACCGCCAGCGCATCCTGCGCGCGCTCGAGGTGGTGGAGGCGACCGGACGCTCGCTGGCCAGCTTCCAGCAAGAGCCCCATCGCCGCCTGCCGCTTGCGGGACCGGTGCGCGGCATCGCGCTGCTCCCCGACCGCTCCCTCCTCCATGCGCGAATCCAGGCCCGGCTTGAGCGCATGCTCGAGGAGGGGGTCATCGAAGAGGTGGCGGCCCTTTGGCGGCTGCGCCCGGATCTGCGCGATCTTCCCATCGCCCGGGTGCACGGGCTTTTGCCGCTTCTGGACCGGCTCGAGGGACGGATTTCCTTGGAACAGGCAAAGGAACGCATCCTGATCCAGACCCGCCAGTACGCCAAACGCCAGTCCACCTTCTTCCGCCACAAGCTCCCGGAACTGCGGCCGGTCCGCGCGTTCGGGGACGAGCCGCCGCCCTCCCTCGTCGACTCCCTGCTGCGCGCGCTCGGCCGTTGAGGGAGGACGATGATCGCCTCCCGCGGTGCTGCGGGCTTGCGCGGCGCACGGAAACAGAATATCTTCCTATTCATGACGGAGACGCTCAAGGAAACCGCATGTGCGATGCGGCCGCCGCTGCGGGCCGGTGCCCGGGGCGCGGCTGTGTTCCGGCTGCAGGGGCTGTTGTGGGCCGCGGGATTCGATCCCGGTCCCTTCGACGGGGTGTTCGGACGCCGCACCGGCGCTGCGCTCGAGGCCTTCCTGCGCCGGCACGGGTCTCGAGGCGGCGAGCCGGTGGAGGTGGACGAGGCGGTGTGGCGCCGTCTCGAGGACCATGTTCCCGAGGCGCGGGTGGATGCCACGGCGCAGGTGGATGACGGGCTGCTCGCGCGGTTGTTTCCCCATGCAGCACGGAAGGCGTTGTCCGCGCATTGGCCGCCGGTGCGGCGGGCGCTGTGTGCCTTCGGTCTTGCGCACAAGCTCATGGTGGCGATGGCGCTCGCCACGGTGCGCGCCGAGAGCGCCGGTTTCGTGCCGGTGGCGGAGCGTATCTCGCCGTTCAACACCTCCCCCGGCGGAACACCCTTCGACCGTTACGACTGGCGCCGGGATCTCGGCAACCGGGGGCCGCCGGACGGCAGGCGGTATCGCGGCCGCGGCTTCGTCCAGCTCACCGGGCGCGCCAACTACGCCCGGGTCGGTCGCCGGCTGGGGCTGGGCGAACGGCTCCTGCGCCGGCCGGAGCTCGCTCTTGAGCCGGGGCTCGCGGCGGAGATCCTGGCCCTGTTCCTCGCCGAACGCAGGCGCGGCATCGAGCGGGCCCTGCGGCGGGGCGATCTGCGCGCCGCCCGGCGCCTGGTGAACGGCGGCCTTCATGGCTTCGCGGTCTTCCGCAGCACCCTGTTGCTCGCCGACGATGCGCTCGAGGATCCGCTTCTGCCGCGGGGGCGGCTTGGGGAGCTGGCGCGAGGGTCGGGCGCGCCGAGCGCGTGAACGTGGTTATGGGCGGGGTTTACCAGCGCAACAGCACCGAACCCCAGGCGAAGCCGCCGCCGATGGCGCTCACCAGCACCAGATGTCCCGGCTCGAGCTGGCCGCTTTGGTGGAGTTCGTCCAGGGCAAGGGGGATCGAGGCGGCCGAGGTGTTGGCGTGGCGATCCACGGTGAGCGCCACCCGCTCGAGGGCGATGCCGAGGCGTCTTGCGACCGCTTCGATGATGCGGCGGTTGGCCTGGTGGGGCACGAACCAGTCCACCTGGTCGGGCTCCAGCTGTAGCTTGCGGCACACCCTCTGGGCGCTGTCCGTGAGGGCGGTGACGGCGTAGCGGAACACCTCGCGTCCGTTCATGCGCAGATGGCCCACGGTGCCGGTGGAGGAGGGCCCGCCGTCCACATAGAGGTGGTGGTAGTGGCGTCCATCCGCGCACAGTTCCACCGCCAGGATGCCCCGGTCGAGCACGGTGCCGGTCTGTTCCTCGGCCTCCAGCACCAGCGCCCCGGCGCCGTCGCCGAACAGCACGCAGGTGCTGCGGTCCTCCCAGTCCAGGATGCGGGAGAAGGTCTCGGCGCCGATCACCAGCGCGCGCCGGGCCTGGCGGGTGGCGAGCAGGCCGTGGGCGAGGCTCAGGGCATAGGCGAAGCCCGCGCACACCGCCTGGACGTCGAAGGCGATGGCCGGTCCCATGGCGAGCTTGCGCTGGACGGCGGTGGCGGTGGCGGGAAAGGTGTGGTCGGGGGTGGAGGTGGCCAGCACCAGCAGGTCCACCTCGGCCGCTTCCAGGCCGGCACTCGCGAGCGCGCGTTTCGCCGCCGCGGTGGCGAGGTCGGAGGTGCATTCCCCCTCCGCCGCCAGGTGGCGCATGCGGATGCCGGTGCGCTCGCGGATCCAGGTGTCCGAGGTGGGGAGCCGTTCCGAGAGCTCCTCGTTGGTGACCACCCGGGCGGGCAGATAGCTCCCCACCCCGACCACCCGGGCGCGAAGCCGCCCGCTCACGAGGCGGCCATCCGCGCTTGGGGCCGGGAGCTTTGGCCGAGCCGCTGCATTTCGTCGATGATGCGGGCGTTGGTGGCGCTTTCCACCAGCCGCACCGCCGCCATCACCGCCGCGGAAAAGCCCAGCGCGTCGGTGCCGCCGTGGCTCTTCACCACCACCCCGCCGAGACCGACGAACATGGCCCCGTTGTGGCGTCTCGGGTCGAGCCGCCGGCGCACCCGCTCGAGGGCGGGCCGGGCGAGCAGGTAGCCGAGGCGGGCTCTCAGGCTCGAGCGGAAGGCCTCGCGCAGACGGCTCGCATAGAGGCGGGACGCCCCTTCGGCGATCTTGAGCGCCACATTGCCGGTGAAACCATCCGTCACCACCACGTCCACCTGTCCGGACATCACCTCGTCCCCCTCGACGAAACCCGCATAGGCGAGCTGCGGCAGCCGTTCCCGGATCAGGTTGGCGGCCTGGCGGACCACGCTCTCGCCCTTGATCTCCTCGGTGCCGATGTTCAAGAGCGCGACCCGCGGCTTGTCCTTGCCCAGCACCGCCCGCGCATAGGCCTCGCCCATGACCGCGAACTGCAAAAGGTGCTCCGCCGAACAATCCACATTGGCGCCGAGATCCAGCATCACGAAGGGATCGCGCCGGCTCGGCAGGATGGTGACGATGGCCGGCCGGTCGATCCCCGGCAGGGTGCGCAACACGAACTTGGCCATCGCCATCAATGCGCCCGTGTTGCCGGCCGACACCGCCGCTTCGGCCTCGCCCCGGCGCACCGCCTCCACCGCAAGGCGCATGCTGCTGTTGCGCCCCTGGCGCAGCGCGGTCGAGGGTTTGGCGTCGTTGGGGATGGCGACCTCGGTGTGGCGGAGATCGAAGGCCTCCGGGCGCTCCGCCGCCCGCAACAGCGGTCTGAGCCGCTCCTCGTCGCCGAACAAGAGAAAGCGCAGATCGGGGCGCTGGCGCAGAGCAAGCCGCGCGCCCTCCACCACCACCGCGGGCGCGCGGTCCCCGCCCATGGCATCGAGCGCGATCACCGGGGCCATGTGGTTCCGTCCTCCTCGCCGCAGAGGTCCGGCAAAGCGGCACCGCACGCCCGCATGCCGCATCCAGGGCACGCCGATCCCAAGCCCGGCCGGGCCCCGCCTCCGCTCACGCCCCCCGCTCCCATCGCTCAGCGCTCGTCCCTGAGCCGCTCGAGGGCGAGACGCAGGGGCGAGAGCGGTTCCTCCTCAGGCACCACCCCGAACTTCTGCAGCGCTTCGTCGGCGTGGGGCGCGCGGGGATAGGGATCGGCGGCCAGCGCCAGCTCCTCGGTGACGATTTCGCCGAGATCGAGCACGTCGCCGACGAGCGGCTCCAGATCCGGATCCTCCACACTCACCTCAACCAACGCCGCATCCGCGCCGCCCCGCCGGAACAGCCGCTCGAACGCGGTCTCCACCGAGCTGCACACCGGCTCGAGGGTGACCACGCAGCGCTGCAGGATGCGGGCTGTGAGCCGGCCGCGCACCCGCAGCACCTGCCGTCCGGCGGTCTCTACCCGCCCTTCCGCACAGAGCGCCTGCACCTCGAGGAAGTCGAGCCGCCGCGCCACCGCCGCCCGTTCGCGCCGGTCCGCCTCGATCTTGAAAGGCACCGGTTCCTTGAGGGCCTGGGTGATCTCGAAGGGACGGGAGAACTCGTTCAGGTTGCGCACGGCACATTCTCCCACCAAGCGGCCACGGCCCAACGACCCACAGCCTGCGACGCCGGCAGACCAGCGCCGGAAGACACTAAAAGCTCAAGATAGGAGGGTCAATTCAGCCGGACCGCTCGCGCTCGCCGCCTTTTGGTGGAGCCGAGGGGATTTGAACCCCCGACCTCCAGAGTGCGATTCTGGCGCTCTCCCAACTGAGCTACGGCCCCACCGGCACCTTCCTATGGGTGCCGACCGGGCGGATGTCAAGCGGCCGGCCGACGGGCCCGATCCGGGATCAGGCCGCCACCTCCGCCCCCAGCCGCGCGAGGAAGGCGCGCATGGTCTCGGGCGGCGGCGCCTCGACCCGCACCGGGGGACGGTTGGGATAGAGCGGCACGGCAAGCGCCCGGGCGTGGAGCATGAGGGGAAGCAGCCCCTCCTCTTCGGGGCGGCCGTAGTGCACGTCGCCCACCACCGGGCAGCCGATGGCGGCGAGATGCACCCGGAGCTGGTGGGTGCGGCCGGTGCGCGGCCAAAGTTCGAGCCAGCTCACCCCGTCGCCGTGGGCGATCAGCCGGTAGTCGGTCACCGCCGGCCGGCCCGCGGGGTCGACCCGCATGCGCCAGCTGCGGCGATCTTGGGAGATCTTGGCGAGCGGCAGGGCGATCCGTCCCGAATCGGGGTGCGGACGGCCGTGCACGAGCGCCCAGTAGCATTTCTCCACCCGTCCCGCCGCGAACAGCCGGCCCAGCCGGGCCAGCGCCTTGCGGTGGCGGCCGAGCGCGAGACAGCCCGAGGTGTCCCGGTCCAGCCGATGGGCGAGGCCGGGTCTGCGGGGCAGGCCGAAGCGCAGCTGATCGAGCAGGTCCTCGAGACAGGGGCCGCCGCCCGGGCCTTTGTGGACGGGAAGCCCGGCCGGCTTGTTGACCACCAGCATGAGCCCGTCGCGATACAACAGACGGGCGTGCAGGTCCCACATCGGCGGCTCAGGCGTCCCCCGGTCCGTGCACGAGGCGGCGGATGCGCAATCGGAGGGCGTTGAGCTTGATGAAGCCTTCCGCATCCTTCTGGTGGTAGACCGTGTCCTCCTCGAAGGTGGCGTACTCCTGGAGGTAGAGGCTGTAGGGGCTGCGCCGTCCCACCACCTGCACCCCGCCCTTGTAGAGTTTGAGCCGCACCTCGCCGCTCACCCGCTCCTGGCTCTTGTCCACGAGCGCCTGCAGCATCTCGCGTTCGGGCGCGAACCAGAAGCCGTTGTAGACCAGCTCGGCGTAGCGCGGGGCGAGCTCGTCCTTGAGGTGGGCGGCGCCGCGATCGAGGGTCAGGCTCTCGATGGCGCGATGGGCGATGTGCCACAGGGTGCCGCCGGGGGTCTCGTACACCCCCCGGGATTTCATTCCGACAAAGCGGTTTTCCACCAGATCCACCCGCCCGATGCCGTGGCGTCCGGCGATGGTGTTGAGCCGGGCCAGAAGGGCCGCCGGGGACAGGCGCTCGCCGTTGACCGCCACCGGATCGCCCCGCTCGAAGGCGATCTCGACATATTCGGGTTCATCCGGCGCCCGTCTGGGATCCACCGTGCGGGTGAACATGTCCTCCTCGGGCTCCTGCCAGGGATCCTCGAGCGCCCGACCCTCGTAGGAGATGTGCAGCAGGTTGGCGTCGGTGGAATAGGGCGGCTCGCCGCCCTTGCCGCGCGGGATCGGGATCTGCCGGCTTTCCGCATAGGCGAGCAGCTTGGCGCGGGAGGTCAGATCCCATTCCCGCCAGGGGGCGATGACCCGGATGCGGGGATCGAGAGCGTAGCAGGTGAGCTCGAAGCGCACCTGGTCGTTGCCCTTGCCGGTGGCGCCGTGGGCGACCGCGTCGGCGCCGGTGGCGCGGGCGATCTCGACCAGCCGTTTGGCGATCAGGGGCCGGGCGATGGCGGTGCCGAGCAGATACACCCCCTCATAGAGGGCGTTCGCGCGGAACATGGGCATGACATAGTCCCGCACGAAGGTTTCCTTGAGATCCTCGATGTGGATCTCCCGCACCCCGAGCAGTTCGGCCTTGCGGCGCGCCGGCTCGAGCTCCTCGCCCTGGCCGAGGTCGGCGGTGAAGGTCACCACCTCGCAGCCGTAGGTCTCCTGCAGCCAGCGCAGGATCACCGAGGTATCGAGCCCGCCCGAATAGGCGAGCACCACCTTGCGCACCCCGCTCGCCATCGCCTCCACCCCGACGCTCGTGCCGCAACCGCCCGCCGGCTAGCCCAGCCGCAGGCGCGGTTCAAGCCTGGGTGTCGAGCCGCTGGCCGCGGGGTCCCTCCTCCTCGCCCTGGGACGGTTCCTCCACCGCCGCCGGCGGCTTGGCGATGCCGACCCGGGCCGGGCGCAGCAGCCGTTCGCCCATGCGATAGCCCACCTGCATCACCTCGGCGATGGCACCGGGACGGTGGTCGGCGGTTTCCACCTCGTACATGGCGTGGTGGAGATCGTGGCGGAACGCCTCGCCGGGCTCCGGTTCGATGCGGCGGATGCCGTATTTCTCGAACACCTGGAGCAGCTGCCGTTCGGTGAGCTCCACCCCGGTGAGCAGGTTGGTGAGGAGCTCGTTGGCCTCGAGCGCCCCCTTGGGCACGCTTTCGATGGCGCGGCGGAGATTGTCCGCCACCTCGAGCAGATCCCGGGCGAAGTCCGCGAGTGCGGATTTGCGCACCTCCTCGAGCTCGCGCACATGGCGGCGATGGATGTTCTGGAGATCGGCGAGCGCCCGCAGGTGGCGCTCCTTGAGCTCCGCCAGCTCGCGTTCGAGCCGGATCAGAGGCTCATGCTCCTCGCCGCCGGAATCAGCGGCCGCGGCCTCGGCGTCCTGGGCCTCCGCGAACTCGGGCCGGTCGTTGGCCGCCTCCGGGATGGTCTGGGCCGGCTTGTCGGTGTTCTCGCTCATCGCACCTTCTCGTCCTGGGTTTCCGGGGCTCCAAGCATGCTGCTGATCACCCGCGCGGTATAGTCCACCATCGGCACGATCCGCGCGTAGTTCATGCGGGTCGGTCCCACCACGCCGATGGCGCCCACCACCCGCGCCTCGCCCTCGCCGCTGGGAGCGCGGTAGGGCGCCACGATCATGGCGCAGCCGGAGAGTCCGAAGAGCTCGTTCTCGGCCCCGATGAAGATCTGCACCCCTTCCGCGGTCTGGGTCAGCTCGAGCAGTTTCAAAAGGCTCTTCTTGCGCTCGAGCATGTCGAACAGGGTGCGGATGCGTTCGAGCTGGGCGAGGTTGGTCACGTCCTCGAGCAGCTTCGCCTGACCGCGCACGATCAAAAAGCCGCCGTCGGCGTCGCTGTTCCAGATGGCGAGCCCCGCCTCCACCACCTGGCGCGCCAGCTCGTCGAGTTCCACCCGCTGCTCCTCGATCTCGCGGCGGATCGCCTCCTGCGCCTCCTGGAAGGTCTTGCCGGCGAGCCGGGCGGTGAGATAGTTGCCGGCCTCCACCAGCGTCGAGGGCGACATGCCGAGCGGCAGGTCGATAATGCGGTTCTCGACCAGCCCCTCGTCGGTGACCACCACCACCAGCGCGCGCCCCGGGCTGAGCGGCACGAATTCCACGTGCTTGAAGGGGCGTTCGAGGGTCGGGGCGACCACGATCCCGGCGTGGCGGGAGAGGCCGGCCAGGGTCTCGGAGGCATCCGCGAGCACCGCCTCGAGGCTGCGGCCGCTCGCCCGGCAGTGGGCCTCGATGGTCTGGCGCTCCTCCTCGGTCAGCGAGCCGATCTCGAGCAGCCCGTCTACATAAAAGCGCAGTCCCATCTCGGTGGGGATGCGCCCCGCCGAGGTGTGCGGCGCATAGAGCAGACCCGCTTCCTCCAGGTCCGCCATCACATTGCGCACCGTGGCGGGGGAAAGCCGTTCCTCAAGCCGCCGCGAGATGGTGCGCGAGCCGACCGGCTCGCCGGTGGCCAGGTAGGTGTCGACGATCTGGCGAAAGATCTCCCGCGACCGGGCGTTGAGCTCGACGATCATCACGCTCCATGCCGGGACGGCAAGGCGCACCGTCCGGTATGTAGGCATGGGGCGCAAAACGGTCAACGCGGCGGTGGAGGGGGGCTTGCCCCCTCGCACCCCGCGGCGGCACCGCTACCAGCGGCCGCCGCCCGAAAAGCGGCGTCCGCCGGGCCGGAAGCCGCCGGCGCCGCGGCGCGGTCCGCGGTCCTCCGCCTCCCGCACCGCCAGGGGACGGCCGCCGAAATCCTGTCCGTTGAGCTGGCGGATCGCTTCCGCCGCCTGCTCCTCGCTCCCCATCTCGACGAAACCGAAGCCGCGCGAACGGCCGGTCTCGCGATCGGTGGCGATTTTCGCCGATACCACCTCTCCGTGCTGTTCGAAGAGGACGGTGAGCTCCTCCACCGTGGTCCGATAGGGGAAGTTGGCCACGAAGATCTTCCGCGTCATGCACAAGCTCCAGGGAAAAGCGGGTCACACACCATGGCCGCAATACCCGGATTCGACCTGCGACGCCCGCTTGACCCTGGCCTGGGAAAGATACGGCGTGGACGACACGGAGATCGACGCCGCTCTTCAACGAACCGGGGAAAACGCCGCGCTCTGGGAGCGCCAAGCGGCTGACGACGGGCCCTTCGCCGGACGTCGAACTCCAAAGGCAATACGACCGCCCCCACTCTACCGCAGGCGCCAAGCTCCTGCCAACGGGAAAATCACCACCCCGAGCCCGGATACCATGGTGATCGCCGGCGGCGATCGAAAGCCGGCTCGGCTCTCCGGCCATTGACCCCCCGCGGCCCTGGGGCCTTATTGGGGATGGGGTGCTGAGGGGAAGGACGGCGGCGATGGCGGACCCTCGGGCGCAGGTGGAGGATGCGCTGCTCGCCCGCATGCTGGAGGAGGCGCTGGGCCTCGCCGAGCGGGCGCGCGGGTGGATCCTGCAACGCACAGGCGGCGAGTCGCTGGAGGCGGCGCTGGTCCACAGCCTTCTGCTCTCCCGGCTCACGAGCCGCATCACCGCCGCCGTGGCCTGGCTGCTCGCCCGGCGCGCGGTGCGCGAAGGGGAGCTCTCCTGGGAGGAGGCCCAGAGGGAGCCGGCCTGGCGCCTGCTCGCCCTCGACGGACCGAGCTTCCGTTTTGAGGATACGGTCGACTCAGAGGGTATCTGCGATCCCGAACTCGCGGCCCTGGATCGGGCGGCGCTCGAGCTTTATGCGCGGGTCGAGCGTCTTGATCGGCAGCTCGACTCCGCTGTGGGGGCCCGGTAGCGCGAGCCGGCTTGTGGCCGGCGCCGCGGCCCTCTAAATCCGGCGGGGCGGGTGGATCGCGAGATCCGGCTCATGGACCGAAGGCAGCTTCTGGGCGGTTTGCTCGCCGCGGTCGCCGTGAGCGCGGGACGGGCCGCCTCGGCTGCGCCGCCGCTGGTCGCCGCCGCAGCCAACCTGCGTTTCGTGCTGCCGGAGATCAACCGCCGCTTCGAGGCCGAGAGCGGCTACCGGCTGCGCCTGGTATTCGGCGCATCGGGCCAGTTCTACCGCCAGATCCTCCAGGGCGCGCCCTATGCCCTTTTTCTCTCCGCGGACAGCCGGCTCGTGGAGGAGCTCCACGCACAGGGCCTGATCGATTCGCCGGGCGCGGTCTATGCGCTCGGCCGGCTCGCGCTGTTCGCGGCCCACGGTTCGCCCTTGGAGGTGGATTCCAAGCTCGAGGGCCTCGCGCGGGCGGTCGCGCAGAACCGCCTGCGACGCCTTGCGATCGCCAACCCCAAGCATGCCCCCTACGGGGCCCGGGCGGCCGAGGTGTTGCGGCGTCGGCAGCTGTGGGAGCGGCTGCAGCCGCATCTTTTGTTCGCCGAGAACGTCGCCCAGGCGGCCCAGTTCGCGCTGCAGGGCGCCGCGGACGGCGGCCTCATCGCCCACAGTCTGGCGCGGGCGCCGCGGCTGCGCGAGCGGGGACGCTTCGCCCTGATCCCGGCCGCCTGGCATCAACCCCTCGACCAGCGCATGGCCCTGCTGCGCCCGGAGCTGCCGGCGGCCGCCGCCTTCTACGCCTACATGCGGCAGGAAGGCGCCCGCAAGCTGCTCGCCGCCTTCGGGTTCGCCCTGCCCGATCCGGCCTGATCCCATGGACTGGCAGGCCCTCACCCTCTCCCTCAAGCTCGCCTTCTGGGCCTGCCTGCTGTTGGTGCCGCTCGCCACCCTTTTGGTCCGTTGGCTCATCCAGGCGCCGCCGCTGGTGCGGCGCTTCTGTCAGGTGGTGATCGCCCTGCCCCTGGTGCTGCCGCCGACGGTGATGGGGTTCTATCTGCTCCAGCTGTTCGGCCGCGGCTCGCCCCTCGGCCGGCTCTACGAGCGCCTTACCGGGGAGAGTCTGGTGTTCAGTTTCGAGGGGCTGGTGGCCGCCGCGCTCGTCTTCAACCTGCCCTTCGCGGTGCAGCCGCTCGAGCGGGCGTTCGCCGCCATCCCGCGCGAGGTGCGCGAGGCGGCCTGGGTGAGCGGGCTCTCCCCGCTCGCCACCTTCTTTCGGATCGAACTGCCGCTGGCCTGGCCGGGGCTCATCTCGGCGCTCGTGCTCACCTTCACCCACACCCTGGGCGAATTCGGGGTGCTGTTGATGGTGGGCGGTGCGATCCCGGGCGAGACGCGGACGGCGGCGATCGCCATCTACGACAGCGTGCAGGCGCTCGAGGATCAGGCTGCCGCGGCCATGGCGCTGGTTCTGCTCGCGGTCTCCTTTCTCACCCTCGCCCTCGTCTACCTGTGGGCGCCCGCCGGGGAGCGTGCGCGCTGATGGAGGAGATCGGCGAGCTGGTGGTGGAGCTTGCCCAGGAGGAGCCGCTGCCCCTCAAGGTGTCGTTTGCGGTGCGTCCCGGGGAACTGCTCGCCCTGGTCGGCCCCTCCGGCAGCGGCAAGACCACGGTGTTGCGGACCATAGCCGGCCTCTACCGACCCCGGAGCCAGCTCATCCGCTGTGCGCGATGGTGTTGGGCGGACAGCGGCCGGGGCATCCACCTGCCGCCGCAACGGCGCCGGGTCGGCTTGGTGTTCCAGGACTATGCGCTGTTTCCCCATCTCTCCGCGAAAGACAACGTCATGGCGGCGCTCGGCCATCTGCCCCGCTCCGCGCGGCCGGAGCGGGCCCGGGAACTGCTCGCGGCGGTGCGGCTCGCAGGCCTCGAACGGCGCCGCCCGCACCAGCTCTCGGGCGGCCAGCGCCAGCGGGTGGCGCTCGCCCGGGCGCTCGCCCGCGAGCCCAGGGTGCTGTTGCTCGACGAGCCCTTTTCGGCGGTCGACCAGGTGACCCGCCGCCGCCTCCAGCGCGAGCTCGTGCTGTTGCGACAGCGCATGCCGGTGCCGACGGTGCTGGTCACCCACGACCTCGAGGAAGCGGCCCGGCTCGCCGACCGTATCTGCGTGCTCTACCGGGGCGAGACCCTGCAGACCGCGCCGCCCCAGGAGGTGCTGCACCGGCCGGCATCCTCGCTGGTGGCGCGTCTCGTGGATCTGGCCAACATCTTCACCGGGGAGGTGGCGGCCCAACATGCCGAGCGCACCATGCTGCGGTGGGGCGAGCGGTTGCTCGAGGCCCGCAAGCAGCCGGGCTTTTCGGTGGGACAGCGGGTGGCGTGGGTGATTCCGCCGGCCTATGTGGTCCTGCACCGCCGCGATCGGCCCTCCCGGGGCGAGCGGGAGAACCCGGTTGCGGGCCGCATCGTCGAGCTCGTGAGCTTCGGCGAGAACACCCATGTCACCATGGAGGCGGAAGACCGGGCGCGAATCCAGTTCACCGTCTCCGCCCACGTCGCCGGCCGCAACCGGCTCGCTCCGGGCGCGCCGGTGCGGGTATCGCTGCTCGCCGAGGGCATCCACCTCATGGAGACCTGAGCGCGGCCAGCGCTGGCGTCGCCTCGCGTCCGGCGCGCCGCCGCTTCGGCCCGGGGGAGCGACGGCGCAACAGGCCCCGTGCCGCGAGCCAGGCGTGCAGCTCCTCGGCCGGCAGCGGGCGGGCGAAGAAGTAGCCCTGCGCCTCCTGGCATCCCACCCGCAGGAGGAAAGCGCGCTGTTCCTCGCGCTCCACCCCCTCGGCCAGCACCGGAATGCCGAAGGAGGAGGCGAGGGTGACCACCGCCCGCACGATGGCGGCGTCCTCGGCGCTCTCGGGAAGTCCGCGCACGAAGGAGCGATCCAGCTTGAGGCGATGGATGGGCAGCCTCTTGAGGTAGAGCAGCGAGGAGTAGCCGGTGCCGAAATCGTCGATGGCGAGACCGATGCCGGTCTGGCGGATGAGGGCCACATTGTCGAGCACCGCAGGGGTGCTCTCGAGCAGCGCCCGCTCGGTGATCTCGAGTTCCAGCCGCGAGGCGGGAAAGCCGCACCGCTCGAGCCCCGCCACCAATCTTCGGGCGAGGCCCGGGATCTCCAGCTCCTTGGGTGAGAGGTTGATGGCAAGCCGCAGGTCCAGACCGTGCTGGGTGCGCAGGGCGCCGATGTCGCGACAGGCGCGCTCCAGCACCTGTTCGGTGAGCACGCCGCTCAGGCCGCATTCCTCGGCGATGGACACGAACAGGTCGGGGGCGACCCGCTCATCCCGCCGCGGCCAGCGCACCAGCGCCTCCACCCCCACCACCGCCCCGCTCTCGACCGCCACCACCGGCTGGTAGTGCACATCGAGACCGGCGCGGGCGAGTTCCGCCCGCAGCGCCCGTTCGATCTCGCGCCGCCGCTCGGCGGCCTTGCGCATGGCCGGCTGGAACGAGGCGAGACCGCCGCGGCGTCCCGACTTGGCGGCATAGAGGGCGAGATCCGCGGCCGCCAGCAGCTCGTCCGCTTCGCCACCGTCGCGCGGCCAGCTTGCGAATCCCACCGATGCGCTCACCCGGCACTGGTGGCCGCCGATCTGGAGCGGGGCGTCCACCGCCGTCATCACCCGCCGCGCGACCCGCAGCCCGTCCCGGCGGCTGCGCAGACCGGGCAACAGCACCGCGAACTCGTCGCCGCCGAGCCGGCAGACGGTGTCGCAGTCGCGCACCAGCCGCCGCAGGCGGTCGGCCACGGCGACGAGCAGCTGGTCGCCGGCGGTGTGGCCGAGGCTGTCGTTGATGCCCTTGAAACCGTCCAGGTCGAAGAGCAGCAGGCCCACCACACCGCCCGATCGGCGTGCGAAGGCGAGCGCCTGGCGCAGACGATCGCGGAAGAGGGTGCGGTTGGGCAGGGCGGTGAGCGGGTCGTGATGGGCGAGGAAACGCAGCTGCTCCTCGGCGAGGCGCCGTTCGGTGACGTCGCGCGCCACCACCAGGATCGCGGGAGCCCCCTGGTCGGTGATGCGGGCGGCCCGGGTCTCCACGAACAACAGGCTGCCGTCCGGCCGCTTGATGCGCAGCTCCGCCGGACCCACGCGCCCGCCGAGATCGAGCCGCATCCAACGCGCCTTCAAAAGGGCGTGGTCGTCGGGCACGACGAACTCGGTGATCGTCCGGCCGATAAAGTCCTCCGGCCGCTCGAGGCCCACCAGATCGGCCGCCTGCTGGTTGGCGAAGATGATGCGGCCGGCGCGATGGACGAGGATGGCATCAGGCGAGGTGTGGACCAGCTCCCGATAACGCCGCTCGCTCTCCTGGAGCGCGAGCTGGGCTTCGCGCCAGGCGGTGACGTCGCGGCCGGTGCCGCGATAGCCGAGAAAGCGGCCCGCCTCGTCGAAGATCGGCTTGCCGCTCACGGATAACCAACGGCGCTCGCCGGAGGGATGGCGCCAGGGATAGGCGAAGTCGCGGAAGGGCTCGCGCCTGCGCAAGGTCTCGAGATGCGCCCGCACCCGCTCGCGGTCCCACTCCGCGCTGATCAGATCCAGCCGCGAGCGGCCGATCAACTGTGCGGGCGGCACCCCGAGCACCGATTGGACGTTGTCGGAAAACCAGGTGAAACGGAGATCCGGGCCCATCTCCCAGAACCAGTCGGAGCTGAGCTCGGCATAGTCGCGAAACCGTTCTTCGCTCGCCTTGAGCTCCGCCTCGGCGCGCTTGCGGTCGCTGATGTCGCGGATGATCGCAAGCAACGCCGGCTTGCCGCCCTCCGCCACCACGCTCGGCCGCGCCTCGGCGGGGAAATAGGAGCCGTCGAGGCGACGGAAGCGCAGCTCGGCCGGACGCGCCGGCTCGCCGGTGGCGAGCACCTGTCGGGTGCGCTCGCGGGCGATCTCGAGGTCCTCGGGATGGAGGAGCTCCCAGGCGCAGCGGCCGATGAGCGCTTCCGGGCTCTCGGCCCCGAACATCTCCGCCGCCTGCCGGTTGGCGAAGACGATGCGGTCGTCCTGATGGATGAGGATGGCGTCCGGCGCCTGCTCCACGAGCCGTCGCCAACGCTCGGCGGCCGCGCTCTCGGCGCTTTCCGTGGCCCGTGCACCCACCGCCTCGGCCATGGCTGCCACCCCACACGGGCATAACCGGCCGCGATCCTGCCATCCAACCGTTAACAAAGGATGACCCGAAGGGGCGCACAAACGACCACCCGCTCGACCGCGCTCGATCTGGCTTTATCTCGTGCGGGACGAGATTCTCGCCGCCTGATATCCGATCCTTCCCCGGGCACGCCGCTTTCCCCCGTGGCAGGGGAGGT
>JALSGW010000234.1 GCA_026982585.1 Alphaproteobacteria bacterium
GATCCGAGAGCCACCACACCCAGACATGCGTGTCCAGCACGATCACTGGGCCGCCTCCCACTCGTCCTCCGCAACGGGTTCGAGCGGGTCGCGATACTCGAGCACGCTACCGCGCAACAGCGCACGGGGGTCCGGTTCACGCGGCACATAGCGCTCGAGCCGGAGCACGGGCCGCCCTCTGTCGGTGATGACCAGCGTCTCGCCCGTCTCCTCCACCTCGCGGAACCAGGCGAGCGCGCGCGCCTTGAACTCGGACTTCGAAACTCGCTTCTCCATAGCGCCCTCCTTGGATGGCCATAGTCACGTTACCATGGTCATTTCGAGTGCGCAATGACCCTCCTCCACCCCAGGCCAGCATGGTCACCACCTAATTCCCCCGACCCGCAGGCACGGCACCCCACCCCGCCCCTCCCCGGCTGCGGCCCCGAACGTCTCATCGTGCCCGGCTACAGCCGAACCGCACCTGCCTCTGCCCGTCACCGTAGGCGCGGCTTCCAGCCGTGCCCTCCACACCAGCCCCGTCAGGCCTTCGGGCCGGGAAAGTGGATGACCCGACCCGTCTCCCGGTGCCCCGTCTCCGGGCGCCGCAGCTCCGGCACGAGCGTCTTCAGGACGCCCAGCACCGCAACCTCGTCGTAGCGCTCGCAGGCTGTATCGAGCTCCACCAGGGCCCGCTCAAGGGCGTCCCTCTCCACGGCACGATGGCGCGCAAGCAGGATCTTCGGATGGGAGGTGGGCGCAAGCCCCTCCTCCTCATGGAAGAGCTCCTCGCGCAGCTTCTCCCCGGGCCGCAGCCCCGTGTAGACGATCTCGATGTCCTCCCCCGGCACGCGGCCCGCCAGGCGGATCATCTGCTCGGCGAGATCCCGGATGCGCACGGGCTCACCCATCTCCAAGACATAGATCTCGCCACCCTCTCCCATCACGGCCGCCTGCATGATGAGCTGGCAAGCCTCCGGGATGGTCATGAAGTAGCGCTCCACCTCGGGATGGGTCACGGTCACCGGGCCACCCTGCTCGATCTGCTCGCGGAAGAGCGGGACCACGCTGCCTGCAGAACCCAGCACATTGCCGAAGCGCACCGTGATGAAGCGCGTATGCGAGCAAACGGCCAGCGCCGTGCACACCATCTCGGCCACCCGCTTGCTCGCTCCCATCACGTTGGTGGGGTTGACCGCCTTGTCCGTCGACACCAGAACGAAGCGCTCCACCCCGTGGCGATCCGCAGCCTCCGCCACCACACGGGTGCCCAGCACGTTGTTGCGCGCCGCCTCGCGCGGCATCCCCTCCAGCATGGGCACATGCTTATAGGCGGCGGCGTGGAAGACCACCTCCGGCCGCTCCCGGGCGAACACACGGTCGACAGCAGCCGCATCGGTCACGTCCACGAGACGGCAGGACAGCACGAGCTGGGGGAATCGCGCCCGCAGCTCCCGATCGATCTCGTAGAGGTTGTACTCCGAGTGATCGACCACCACGAGCCGCGCCGGACCGAGCCCCGCGACCTGCCGGCAGAGCTCCGACCCGATGGAGCCTCCACCGCCCGTCACCAGGATCCGCCGCCCCGACAGCCCCCTGGAGATCGCGTCCCAGTCGAGCCGCACGGGCTCCCGCCCCAGCACGTCCTCGATGGTGAGCGCCCGCAGCGCCGTCACGGCCACCCGCCCGGCCATGAGGTCCTCGAGCCGCGGGACGGTGCGGACCGGCAGGCGCGTCTCCTCGCAGCGCTCCGCGATCCGGCGCATGTCGCGCGCGCGCGCGGAAGGCACGGCCACGATGATCGCCTCCGCCGCCGTCCGCTCGGCGACGCGCGGCAGCTCGTCCACGCCCCCCAGCACGCGCACCCCATGGATCTCCCGGCCCCGCTTGACCGGATCGTCGTCCACGAAACCCACCGGCTCGTAGCGCCGCCGCGGATCCCGGAACAGGTCGCGCACCAGCATCTCGCCGGCCCGGCCCGCCCCCACGATCAGCACCCGCTCGCCGCCGCGCACGATGCCGGTCCGGTGGTCCTTCCACCACCGGTACAGAAAGCGCGGGCCCGACAGCCCTGCGAAGAGCAGCAGCCCGTAGAGCACCGGCACCGAGCGCGGCACACCCTCGAGGCGCGTCAGCGCGAAGAGCGCCAGCATCGAGAGCGCCACGCCCACGATGACCGCGCGCAGAATCCGCATCAGATCCGGAATCGACGCGAAGCGCCATACGCCCCGGTAGAGCCCGAACCACCAGTACGCCCCCGCCTGCACGGGCACCACCACCGCCAGCGCCCCCAGCCCGGTGCGCAGCAGGTCCGGAGGGATCGCATCGAGGTTGAAGCGCAGCCA